>CANGNA010000040.1 GCA_947455215.1 Chitinophagaceae bacterium | reverse complement strand
GTAACTGTGGGTATGTTGAACTCCATGCCCATTGCTTTTGCTTCGTCACTTACCGGTATCTTGTCCTCGTACAGCACACAGCCTACATCGCTCTTGCGGCATATGTGCAGCAGTTCAGAGCTCAATCCATCGCTGATGTCTATCATAGATGTGGGCGTGATGTTCTTATCCTGCAGCCATTCTACTATGTCTGTACGTGGTTCGGGCTTCAGTATGCGGCCTACCAGCACATCCTGGTTTTGCAGGTCTGGCTGCACACCGTTATTCTCCAGGAATATCCGCTTCTCGCGCTCCAGCAATTGCAGGCCAAGGTATGCACCACCCAGATCGCCTGTTACGCAGATCAGATCATTGGGCTTAGCGCCGCTGCGGGTCACATATTTGCCCGGGGCTACTTCGCCTATGGCTGTAACGCTGATCACAAATCCTTTGTTCGATGTTGTAGTATCACCACCTATCAGGTCTACATTATAATTACGGCAAGCAGCATATACCCCTTCGTAAAACTCCTCCAGTGCCTCAACAGAAAACCTGTTCGATACACCTATGCTCATGGTTATGTGCGTAGGCGTGGCCATCATGGCGCAAATGTCAGACAGGTTTACTGTTACCGATTTATATCCCAGGTGCCTGAGCGGGGTATACATCAGGTCGAAGTGTACGCCCTCCACCAGCATATCTGTGCTGATGACGGTTTGGCGGCCGAATTGATCTATTACAGCTGCGTCATCGCCAATACTTTCTATGGTGCTTGCTTGCTGCGTTTCGTTATTTATTGTCAGGTGCTCTATCAGGCCAAATTCGCCAAGTGAGCCTATCTCTGTTCTGCTTTGATCTTCCATAATAATTGCTGCAAATATACTCAAAACAAAAAGCGCCCCGTTGCCGGAGCGCTTTTTCTCAATAGATAGTATTAATTAAGCTTGTGCAAGCGTTTCCAGTACGCCATTCATATTACGAACCGCCTCTGCGCTCTTGTTGAAAGCTTCCATTTCTTCAGCGTTCAGCTTAAAGTCGATGATCTGCTCCCACCCTTTAGCACCTATTACTACAGGTACACCCAGGCATATGTCGTTCTGGCCATATTCGCCTTCCAGGCTAACGCAGCAAGGGAATACTTTCTTCTGATCGCGAACGATAGACTCAACTAGTGCAGCTCCTGCAGCACCTGGTGCATACCATGCGCTGGTACCCAGCAGCTTTGTCAATGTAGCACCGCCCACCATAGTGTCTGCAGCTATCTGCTTCAGCTTGTCAGCTGCTATCAGGTCGCTGATCGGCTTACCGTTCAGCGATGCCAGACGGGTAAGTGGGATCATGGTAGTATCACCATGGCCGCCAATTACAGTTGCGTGCAGGTCGTTAGGAGAGCAGTTCAGTTCTTTCTGCAGGTAGCACTTAAAGCGCGCGCTGTCCAGTATACCGCCCATACCTATGATGCGGTTCTTCGGCAGGCCGGTAGCTTTCAGCGCCAGGTAGGTCATAGTATCCATTGGGTTTGAGATAACTACGATGATGGTATTAGGTGAATGCTCCAGCAGGCTTTTGCAAACATTTTCTACGATGCGCGCGTTAGTGCCGATAAGCTCTTCGCGGGTCATACCTGGCTTGCGTGGGATACCTGAAGTGATAACGCAAACGTCAGAACCTGCAGTTTTTGAATAGTCGTTGGTAACACCAATAACACGGGTATCAAAACCAAGCAGAGAAGCGGTCTGGCTGATGTCCAGCGCCTTACCTTCTGCAAAGCCTTCCTTGATATCCAGTAATACCAGTTCCTGGCAAAGTTCCCTGCGGGCAATGTTGTCGGCACATGTTGCACCTACTGCACCAGCACCTACTACTGTAATTTTCATCTGTTTGTATTTTAAATTTTAAAAGATTGAATTTTCAGAGCGCAAAGATAGTAATTGATGTATTTACATGTTTGCAAAAACAGATATTGTTTTCACCCATCGGTATATAGGAATTATCTGATCTATATCATTCCGGTTTTCGTTTCTTTTGCAGTGTATAAATATAGGATACTCATGAAAAAGCTACTTGCATTTGTTGTTATTGCTCTGTTGGCCGGTAATGCTGGTGTGTATGCACAAAATTGTTGCGCAAAGCCGGGGTCTATGCAGGCCTTGGCTATGAATACAGATTTTAAGAACGCTCATGAAGCACCTGAGCCTTTCGAGTATACATCGCAAAGCGGCTCTATGATACAATTTCCGGCTGGCGAAAAGCAGGGCAGCGCCTATTACCTGCCAGCAAAACATAAAACAGACAAAGTGCTGTTGGTTTTCCACGAATGGTGGGGCCTGAACGATTACATAAAGCGTGAAGCGGAGAACCTGCAAAATGAGCTTGGAGATGTGGATGTATACGCAGTTGACCTTTATGATGGCCAGGTAGCAACAGATCCGGGAACTGCTTCAAAACTGATGCAGGAACTTACGCCTGCGCGTGGTGGTGCTATCACTCAGGGTCTTGTTAAGTACATTGGCGACCATAAACAAATAGCTACAATTGGCTGGTGCATGGGCGGCAGCTGGTCTTTTAATGGTACGCTGGCAGCCGGTAAGGAAGCTGTAGCCTGTGTGATGTACTATGGTTTCCCGGAAGATGACGTGAAGCGCATCAATACGCTTAAAACAAATGTGTTGTATATCTATGGTACAGAAGATAAATTTATCAAGGCTACAGATGTTGCTGCATTCGGTAAGCGTGTAAAGGCTACCGGGCATAGTTATACACAAAAAGACTTTAAAGCCGATCATGCGTTTGCCAATCCAAGCAACCCTCACCACGACCCGCAGGCAACAAAAGAGGCCATGACCTTATCTGTTGCATTCCTGAAAAAGGGGTTGGGACTTTAATTGTACTTTTGCGCGATGGCAGAAACACAGCTCAATAATCCGCTGCACGGAAAAACACTGGAACACATTCTTACCAGGTTGGTAGAACTATATGGCTGGGAACGCCTTGGTCAGGTGGTGCGCATCAATTGTTTTTTGAGCAATCCGAGTATGAATTCCAGCTTGAAATTCTTGCGTAAAACACCGTGGGCAAGAGCTAAGGTGGAGCAGTTGTATATCGATACGCTGTATGAATAAGCTAAAAAGGTTTCAGTTTACCTTTCTTTAGTTTTACCTTAAAATCATCCATCGAATCAGTGCCGCATATATCTATTCTGCGGATCTCGTAAATGTCCGGTACAGGCACTCTGCTCACCTGGTTGCCAATCCGGAATGCCGATGTGATGCCCAGCTGCGGCATTGCTTCTTTTAGTTGTTCCATGTTGCTGCCCTTAGGTCGAGCTCCATAAGGATAGGCAAGAGATTTGTAAAACGGTAACCCCGATCGTTCAAATATTTTTATAGATGTTTCCAGTACGTTCTTTATTTCAGCATTGCTTATTTGCTTAAAATGCTCGTGCTGATAGCCGTGCATCGCCAACTGTATAACATTGGGATCCAGTGTTCGTAGATGAACTGGTGTCATTTTCTCGTCCACGCCTTCGCCTAAGGGATAAGTACCATCAAGTGTGCCGCCAATAATAAAGAATGTAGCCTGCCAATCGAGCTGTTGCAATAGCGGATACACGTATGTGAGATTGTTCAGGTAGCCATCATCAAAAGTGATGAGCAATGATCTTTCCGGGTAGTTGCTCAATTTGCCGGTAGCAATATCCAGGAATTGAGAGAGAGAAAGGGTAGAGTAGCCTTCGGCCTTCAGCCAGTCCCATTGCTCCTGTAGCTTTTCGGGTGTAATGGTCAGGCTATTGGCCATATCTGGCCACACCCGGTGATACATCAGCACAGGTATGCCCTTTATTTCCGGTAGCAGCCAACTCAGGTTCATGCCGACAAATATATACAACTTAAGTGGCCGGCATTACATTCGCAGCCTTGCTGTAGAGTCTTGTTTTGGTATATTTTATGAACGATTCGTAAGAGATGTTCTTGCAGAGCACGTAGCCCCAATAACCATCTAAAAAGCCCATGCGGATGATGTAGTGATACACAAACACCCAGCGCGGCCATATAATTATCTTAAGCAATGATACTGTTTTGCCTTTACTGGCAGAGTTTCGGGCGGCAAGTTCGGAGTACAGTTGTATTTTCCGGCTGTGGTCTGATATCGTATTGTAACTATAGTGCAGCAGGTCTCCGTGCAGGTTGCACAGCGGCTCATTTTCGTCATTCATGGCAAAGCCCTCATGCACAGGATTGTGATTGATATAGCCTTTGTTCCTGTTCAGTAACCGTAATTTATGTTTTGGGTACCAACCGCAATGCCTTATCCATTTGCCGCAATAGTTGGTGAGTATATTAATGGTGTAGCCGTTGTGCTTAGGGTCTTCTTTCATGTGCAGTATGCTTTGCTGCAACTCCGGCGTCAATACTTCATCCGCATCCACTGAAAGTATCCAGTCATTGCTGGCTTTGGCTACCGCAAACGCCTTCTGATCACCAAAGCCGGTGAAAACATGAAAAAAAACTTTGGCGTTTAAACTTTCTGCAATGGCTACGGTCTTATCTGTAGAGCCGCTATCTACTACTATTATTTCGTCTGAAACAGGCAATAGCGATAGCAAACATCGCTCGATGTTTGTTTCTTCGTTGTGAGTAATTATTACAGATGATATTTTTATCATTTGTTGGTTTGTCATGGTAGATACCATTCGGGTTGCAAATATTGCGCCATTTTTTCAAAAACTACGAAAACGTTCTTTTTCAATATGTTACGTTTTGGCGAGGCTATATGAACCATTCTTAATATAAAACGCAGTTCTTCCCTTTTTATTTTGACCGGTGCAATAAGTGTTTGTCTGACATTTTGTCGGCGGATGAGCTTTGGAACGGCTATTGATGAACAGTAGTAAAAACTATTCAAATCAATAATATTATGCAGGAAAAAGGAACGATATCCATTCACACGGAAAATATTTTCCCGATCATCAAGAAGTTCTTGTATTCAGACAACGAGATATTTCTGCGCGAACTGGTAAGTAATGCCGTAGATGCGGTGCAGAAGATCAATCGCCTGGCGGCTCTTGGCCAGTACAATGGCGAAGTAGGCCAAGGAAAAGTAGAGGTAGCCTTTGATGCTGACAAAAAGACAATCACTATCAGCGATAACGGCATAGGCATGACGGCTGATGAGATAAAAAAATACATCAACCAGATCGCATTTTCCGGCGCTACCGAGTTCCTGGAAAAATTCAAGGATGCGAAAGATGCTAATGAGCTGATCGGTAAGTTTGGTCTAGGTTTCTATTCTGCTTTCATGGTGGCCGAGAAGGTAGAGATCAATACACGCTCTTACCAGGATGGCGCTGCACCTGCCCGCTGGATATGCGACGGTAGTACTGAATTCGAAATTTCAGCCGGCGACCGTGCAACACGTGGTACTGAGATCACTTTATATATTAATGCAGACAGCACTGAGTTCCTGGACCAGTGGAAGCTGCAGGGCATACTGGATAAGTATTGTAAATTCCTGCCGGTGCCGGTTGTGTTCGGTACCAAGCCCGACTGGATAGAAGAGGGTGTGGACGAAGAAGGCAAGCCTAACCGCAAGGAGATACAGGTAGAGAATGTAGTGAATACTACCAATCCTATATGGACAAAAGCCCCATCTGATCTGAAAGACGAGGATTACCTGGATTTTTATCGCCAGCTGTACCCCATGAGCGAAGATCCCCTGTTCTGGATACACCTGAATGTTGACTATCCGTTTAACCTGACCGGTGTGTTGTACTTCCCTAAGGTGAAGAACGATATGGATTTCCAGCGCAATAAGATCAAACTCTTCAGCCGCCAGGTATTTATTACCGACGAGGTGAAGGACGTGGTGCCGGAATTCCTGATGCTGCTGCACGGTGTGATCGACTCTCCGGATATCCCGCTGAATGTAAGCCGCAGCTTCCTGCAGGCCGATAGCAATGTGAAGAAGATCAACAGCTACATCACCCGCAAGGTGGCCGATAAGCTGCATGAACTGTTCAAGAACAACCGCCCTTCTTACGAAGACAAGTGGTCTGATATCGGCATGTTCGTTAAGTATGGCATGATCAGCGAAGACAAGTTTTACGATAAGGCCGTTGACTTCGCGCTGCTCACTAATACTAAAAAGGAGTTCTATACGCTTAATGAGTATAAAGAAAAAGTAAGCGCTAACCAGACAGACAAGGACGGTACAGTAGTATACCTCTATGCATCGGAGCCTGCAAAGCAGGATAGCTTTATACAAAGCGCTACCCGCAAGGGCTACGATGTGATGGTAATGGATTCGCCTATTGATCCGCATTTCGTAAGTAAGCTGGAGCAGAAGCTGGACAAGACGTCGCTGAAGCGTGTAGATGCTGATGTGGTAGACAAGCTGATAGATAAGAATGAGCCGGTATCGCTGGTGCTTACTGACGACCAAAAAACAAAAGTGAAAGAGATATTCGAGAAGGCGATCAGCAATAACAGCATGCAGGTGGAAATAGATGCCATGAATCCTTCTGAACTGCCTGTAACAGTGACAATGGACGAGTTCATGCGCCGCATGAAGGATATGGCCCGCATGGGTGGCGGAGGCATGAGCTTCTATGGCTCACTGCCCGATAAATATAAAGTAGCCATCAACGGTAACCATAAGCTGGTAGATAAGATATTGAAGGCGGATGAAGGCGTGCAGGCGCAACTGGCCAAGCAGGCATACGATCTGGCACTACTTTCGCAGGGCATGCTTACCGGTGCAGAGCTTACAGCGTTTGTGAGCCGCAGCCTGGAGATGATATAATAAGGGGGAAGAGAATGAATAGCTGCGGTACACTTTTAAAGTGCACCGCAGCTATTCAAAAATATTTAATTAATACACTCTTCCATATTGTTAGTGACAAGAAACAAAACTAGTTCGCAACTAACATATCCTTATGGAGGTATTTAATTGATCGATCATCAATCATTTATGAAAAGAGCTTGTTCGTTTTAGGAATACAGTGACATCCTCCGAAGTGTCATAGGGGAAGCTTAACCGGATGCTACGGCATTTGTATAGGGAGGACTTGTCGATATGGCGGAGATTTTGGTAACGAATTTGTTTACCGGCCTTAAAGAAGTTGATTACATTTTTATGATCTTGTGAATATATGTTCCGTGGCTTCCTTGTAGTTTAATATAATAAACACCCTCAGGCAATTTAGATATATTAATTTCAGAATCTCTCCATTTTAGACTTCCATGTAATACCTCTTTTCCATTTATAGCATTTATGGTGTAAATTGAATACATGTCAGTATTTCCTTGGACTATTATAATGTTATTTGAAGGATTTGGGAAAACAGACACTAACTGCTGGCCTAAGTCAGAAATTGATACTATTGGATACCCTATAGTATTGATTACAGTATCGGTAGTTACTACAGGATTAAAGTCGAAAAATATGCCTGCCCAGTTTTTGATTTGTGTACCATCAATTAAATCTTCTTTTGTTTTTACGTCAAAGAATATCATCCCTGTACATTGTCCATGATGGGAACTATCTAATAAGTTTATATTGGGGAAGTCAAATTTAACTATATTGTTAGTGGTGTCTTTAATTATTGATATGTTCATCGGATGAGTTGCGCCTATTAGTTTTAAGCTGTTTATATCCAAATGACGTGAAAGAGTGTCCATTACAAAGATATTTTTTGCTGGTGCATTACCTGTATTTTCAAAATCTATCGAATAATGTAATAGTGTTCCTGCGGAAATATAACCAGATGGATTTACCATCTTGCAGTTAGGGTCATATCCTAAACGCACCGTGTCAATTCTCTCTATATAATTATTAGATATATCAGCATCTCCTGCAATAGGGGTAAGTTCGAGTATAGATTGAACGGTATCTCCTGGCATCAATACGGATCCTGAATTTCGTAGAAAAATTTGTATGAACTTTTGTTGATAGGGTAAAAATGCCGGAAGATTCCATTTAAGGGTTGTGCCAGAGATAATGTCAGGTGTAGGAAAAGCATAATTAAAAGCATATTTGGGGCTGAAATGCACTGTCAATAGTCCATCAACTGACTCACATCTGCTATTAGCAGTCAAAATATTTATATTTTGTCCAGTACTTCCTGCATTTGATGAAACATGTTCCTCTAAATCAAATGAAGATGCTGGACTTGTGCAGTTCAGAGCAAAGTATTTTATTGAGGGGGAGTAGGGAAGAAAGCCTAATGTATCATATATTATTCCTGTTGTTGGACAACCCAAATACATTGTTGCAGGTAAGTGATGTAATCTGAAGGAATAAATGTCTCCAGCATTTCCCTTTGCATTGTAGTCGGCACCGGAACTCATATAAAATGAATCAATTGTTATTCCATTGGAATCTACAATAACCTGCAGGGGGTGTAGATTTGAGTTTTCCGATGAATCGAAAGTGCAATTGCTATTTTGATCAAAGTATGTTCTCAGGTTAATTGTTTTGCATAAATTATATGTATAGCTATAACTTACAGAGTCAATAGGTATTCCACTATTATAAAAAATATGCTTTATGGTATAAGTTCCGGGAGTTGAGTAGTTGTGTGTAAAATACCAGTATCTATATTGGGAAGAATAAAATAATACGAATGAATCTGTTTGGCCATCACCAAAATATGTTTTTTCAGACAATGTAGTTAAATTACTATTAGCTGAAATGGTAAACCTTGGTCCGCCACATTGGTCGTTTACAAATACACAAAAACTATCGACACACGCGATGGGGTCAAAAGTGACTTTTTCAATATCTCTATCTGTACCCACATACAAGTTTCCACTTTCGTCAATGCCAAATCCTGATGGTAAATACGTAATATCTACAACACGTGGGGTAAGACCAGAGCAAAAGGAGAAACCAAGTGAAGCAGCAACAGTACTTATTATTCCTGACGTGCTTACCTTTCTTATTACGTAATCTGAAACATCGATAAAATAAACACTGCCGGCACTATCTACTTTAATGTTTCCTATATAACTTCCTGTATTTACAGATAAGGCAGGAACGTTATCCCCACATCCAGCTACACCGCCTGCATAATTATGAATTATCCCATCGGGAGTGATTTTTCTAATAACACTACCCTCATATTCTGACGTATATATATTCCCAAAACGATCTGCAGCAACACCTACTAACAGATGAAAAGAGGCATCTGTTGCAGGGATACCTTCTCCAGAGCTAAAAAAAGTCATTCCTACACCTGCGATTGTAGTCATTATGCCAGCGGTGTCAATCTTTTTTACCTGATCTGTGGATATAAAATAGAAATTTCCTGAGGTATCAATTGTTATTCCGTAAACATTTAGCAACGTCGCGTCTGTTGCCGGCCCTCCGTCTCCCCCTGGTGTTCCGGTTGAGCCATTGCCCGCAATTGTAGTTATTGTTCCCAAAGTGTCAACTTTTCTTATCCTTTGATTAGCGCCATCACATATATATAGATTTCCATGCCTGTCAAAGGTCATTGCCCCAGGCATATAAAGAGAAGCGGCCGTTGCAGGTCCTCCATCACCACCAAACCCTGAAGTCCCATTTCCTGCATAAACACTAATAAAGCCATTTGGTCTTAATTTATAAACTAGATCACAAGCAGAAATATATAAATTACCATGTTTGTCAGGAATTATTTCCTGAAAGCTACTTATACCCATCGTTGTAAACAATGCGTTGCCAGCGGTCATTGTGCAACCTGATGAAGGATATTCGCCAATGCCAGCTATTGTCTTAACTTGACCTGGTTGAGCAATTGTTGTGAAAAAGGCTATAGATAAAAGGACCGTAAACAGAGTTTTCATATTAGCTGTTTTGAAGGCTATTAGAGAGCATAATGTGAAAATATACAAAAGTTTGATAACTTGTATATAATTATGAGAAGTATCATCTATTTTGTTATAAACCATGCATTTTGATGTATGTGCATTAATACATAATAAGGACATTGTTAATCGCGTAATGCATTTGCACCCAATCCGTAACACACATAGCAGGTGTTACGTAGTGTTAAGCTTTGTTTCCGCATCAAGGTCGCTGCAGGGTCAGAACCACAGCCACGAGGCGCATTTTTTTTGTATATGTAATAAAGTGGATTGACCCTAACTGGAGGAACTAAAACAATAATAGTCACCAATGGCGCGTTTGTATTACAGACGCGCCATTGCCTTTTCAGGCAGTTGCGGTGTTTTTTGTGTTTTTTTAAAGAAAAAGAGAGCAGGTATTCAACCTGCTCTCTTTGTGTATTAAAGAATGATATACAATTACTTTCTGCTGTTGATCTCGTCGCGTATACGGATGGCACGTACATAATCTTCCTGGTCCAGTACCTGCTGCAGCAGTGTGTTCAGCTCATCCAGGCTCAGGCGCTTCATTTCGCTGTCGGCTACAGAGCTGTTACCTACTTGCACCGGGCTTGGCTTGCTGTCGCCTTCGGGCGTTACGCTGGTGCCCTCAGTTTGTTCCAGGAAGAGACCTGCTGTTTCCAGTATGTTCTCGTAAGTATAAATACGGCAGCCAGCACGTACTGCCATGGCCAGTGCATCAGATGTACGGGAATCTATTTCTGTTACTTCACCATTGCTGTTACATATCAGTCGGGCAAAGAAAATACCTTCTTCCAGCTTGTATATCACCACCTCGGTAAGCTCTACGCCGTAGGTAGCCATGAAATTGGCAAACAGATCGTGTGTCAGCGGGCGGCTGGGCTGCATACGCTCCAGTGCTACTGCAATAGCTTGTGCCTCAAATCCCCCGATCACTATCGGCAAACGGCGAAGGCCGTTCACCTCGCCCAAAACCACAGCGTAAGAGTGGGTTTGGGTAATACTATGTGACAACGCTACAATTTCAAGTTCTATCTTTTTCATTAATCGCTAACTACGTATAAATATCAATATGTGAAGGTAAAAAAAATTACAAAAAAACTTTGCCACGGTTCCTTGTTATCAGAACAGGGTGGGTGCTTCAGGCTCTCCGGTATCTTCATTTAATGTCGGTACCAGTGAGAGTTCCTTCATGTCTTCCCCCGCAATAGCTGTGCCAACCGTACGCCAGCCTGTAATATCTACCGCCTCATACAGCGCTACTTGCTCTTCTGTCAGTTCGTTCTTTTTCTTGCCTTTCCGCATAATAACAACCGGTTCTGCAACGGTGGTCACCAACTCCAGGTAATTGCCTTCTCCTTCGCGTATAAAGCTGTATTTGTTCTTTAAAGTCTGGCTCTCCACCATAAAGCGTTTGGCATTGAACTGCTTCGTTTTGGCATCGAAATACACTGCCGTAACCGGCTTTTGTGCATGGAATTTTTCTATCAATACCACGTTATCTATGTCGTAACGGTTGGTTAGTTCGTAATCCGTTATCTCGTATGTGCCATCTTTATAGAACACAATAATGCGGTCTTTATCATCAAAACGGCCGAGTAGCATACCCTTTTCGTCTTTGTTCAGGCGACCCACCGTATCGTCGTACCAAATTTTTTGTGCCGACAGGGTAGAGCGGCCTTTTTCTTTAAATCGGGTGCTCTTTATCGGGTACTTCGTCACCTGGTTGCCCTGTGCAGAACGGCTCTTTATTTCCAGTTCTTCAAAGTAATAGTCAAATACCTTTACACGTGCTTTACAGCCCGGGTTCAGCGTTATTGTTATTACTTCGGCCTCACCATTAGGGTTGGCTGAGAAGTGGATCACCTTGCTTTCGGGGTTGCCCTTGGTAAGGTCGTATTCCTTATCCCGCGTGATACCGGTAACGTTGAATCGCTTACCGTAAGAAATACCTGTTTTGCCATCCAGGTAGATCATATTATAGGTGGTCCGCTCGTCGTTTTTCTGGAAGATGGCCACGTGGATGATGTCTTTACCAACAAACGTTTTCTCTGCCACCTTGGTGATCATCATACGGCCATTCTTGCGGAAGATGATAATATTGTCGATGTCGGAGCAATCGAACAGGAACTCATCTTTCTTCAGGCCGGTGCCAATAAAGCCTTCTTTCCAGTTCACATACAGCTTGGCATTGGCTATGGCCACGGTAGTCGCATTGATGGTCTCGAACGGACGGATCTCTGTCTGGCGCTCACGGCCCTTGCCATACTTCTTCAGCAGGTTCTCGTAGTAGCGGATAGAGAAATCGTTCAGGTTCTCTATGTTGCTTTTGGTCTCTGCAATATTATTTTCTACACCGCGGATGTGCTCATCTGCCTTGAAGGCGTCGAACTTAGAGATGCGTTTGATGCGGATCTCTGTCAGTTTGATGATATCATCCTGTGTTATTTCGCGACGGAAGAGCTTTTTGTAAGGCTTCAGACCTTTGTCAATTGCTGTTAATACGCCTTCCCAGGTTGTTTCTTCTTCTATGTCGCGATAGATGCGCTTTTCGATGAATATTTTTTCGAGTGAGGAATAATGCCAGTCGTCTTCAAGTTCTGATAGCTTTATTTCCAGCTCCTTTAGCAGCAGGGCCTTAGTGTGCGCCACAGAGTGCCTCAGCAGGTCGCTCACACTCATAAAGTGCGGCTTGTCGCCCATTACCACACATGCATTGGGTGATATGCTTATTTCGCAATCCGTGAATGCATACAGGGCATCAATGGTCTGGTCGGTAGTAACACCGGGTGCAAGCACTACGGTCAGCTCTACATCTTTGGCGGTATTATCAGTAACACTCTTTATCTTGATCTTGCCGGCATCATTGGCCTTTAAGATACTGTCTACAAGAGTAGATGTAGTTATACCATAAGGAACGCTCTTGATGAGCAAGGTCTTCTTATCTGCCTCCTCAATACGTGCACGCACCCTTATCTTGCCGCCGCGCATACCATCATTGTAGTTGCTCACATCTACCATACCGCCATGCTGAAAGTCGGGGTATAGTTCAAACTTTTTGCCTTTCAGATGTTTAATGGCTGCGTCCAGTAGTTCGCAAAAGTTATGTGGTAATATTTTGGTACTTAAGCCCACAGCTATACCATCTGTGCCTTGTGCCAGCAGCAGCGGGAACTTCATCGGAAGCGTTACCGGTTCGTTCTTTCGGCCATCGTAACTCAGCTGCCACTCGGTGGTTTTGCCGTTAAAAGCTACCTCCAGGGCAAATTTAGACAGGCGGGCCTCGATATAACGAGCTGCCGCAGCCGGGTCGCCTGTACGGATGTCGCCCCAGTTACCCTGCGTTTCTATCATCAGGTCTTTCTGGCCGATGCCAACTATGGCATCACTGATAGACGCATCACCATGGGGATGGTATTGCATGGTTTGACCAATGATATTGGCCACCTTATTGAACCGACCATCGTCCATTTCTTTCATGGCATGCAGTATCCTGCGCTGTACTGGCTTAAGGCCATCCTCAACCGCAGGTACTGCACGTTCCAGTATCACGTAGCTGGCGTAATCCAGGAACCAGCTCTGGTACATATCATTGATCAGCACCGAGCCCTGCCCGGAAAATTCTTCGTGTTCACTCATGGGTATTAAAAGTCGCTATAAAGCCGTGCAAAAATATTGATACACACGCAATTTTTCTCAGCAATTTGCTCACATAGAATTTATTGTGTTAGCTACACACTAAAGTGTTTATTTTTAAATACGAATATGTTTAACCCAAACAATATCAATATGTCACGTCTGTGGCTTTTTCTTTAAGTCATAGAAATGTACAAATAGTGTTAATGCACCCCTTTTAACCATAATTTAATTCAGTTTCATTGAGGTAGATATTAGTTTTAATATATTTGCTGAACTTTTAAGTCTTATATGTCTTTTAAATTTAAAACGTCTACTCTTTTAGTTCTTTTGGCAGTGGTTTCGAGGTCTGTTTTCGGACAGATCGCTGTGACATCTACCTCTACAGCTACCGCCCTTGCCACCGCCCTTACCGGTGGTGGCGTTACTATTTCCAGCCCCACGCTCAATTGCAACAGCCTGGCCAATGGTACATTTACCGTTACGCCTGGTACGTTGTTGGGCACAGGGGCAGCAGCTACGCTATGGGGCATTAACAGCGGTATCGTATTGTCAACCGGCAAGGTATCTTCGGTTCCGGGAGCTTATTCCGCAACTGTTTCCAGTACTAACTTCGGTGGAGCGGGCGACCCTGATCTGACCACGCTGGCCGGTGCAGCCACGCACGATGCCTGCATACTGGAATTTGATATCATCCCTACCGGTGATACCATTAAGTTCGATTATATATTCGGTTCCGAGGAATACAGGAACTCTACTTGCGGTACTTATAACGATGCTTTTGCGTTCTTTATTTCCGGTCCGGGTATCACCGGCCTGGCAAACATGGCGCTGGTTCCAGGTACCACAATACCTGTTACCGTAAATTCTGTAAATAATGGTGTGCCGGGAACTGGTGCAGGCACCGCACTTGCCAACTGCACGGTCATGGGGCCGGGTTCTCCATTTACTGCATATTATGATGACAACACAGGTGGGGCCAACTTCAAGATAAAAGGCTTCACTAAAGTATTTACTGCGGTGCATGACGTGATACCTTGCAATACATATCATCTGAAGATAACTATTGCAGATGCAGGTAACTTTTTATATGATTCTGATGTTTTCATCAAGCAGGGTAGTATCGTATCGGCAGTTTACTCCAATACGGCTACAGTGTGCCAGGGCGCTAATACTACAGTAACGGCAACGCCTTCCGGTGGTAGCTGGACCTCGGCCAATACTGCAATTGCAACTGTCGATGCTTTAACCGGCGATGTACATGGGGTTTCAGCTGGTACTGTTGATCTCACTTATACCACAGGTGCAGGCTGCTTTAAGGTCACATCTCTTACTGTTAATCCTACTCCCGTACTTACCAGTGCTTCATCTGTATGTACTGGCCTGTCGCTCAGCCTCACAGCTAACCCATCGGGTGGTACGTGGGCGGGTGGTACCCCGGGCGTTGCAACTATCTCATCTACCGGTGTGGCCAATGGTATTGTGGTTGGCACTGTGCCGCTTACTTACACCTCGCCTGCGGGTTGTGTATTGGCAACAACATTTTCTGTTTATAGCTTACCGCCTATCAATGGTATATTTAATGTGTGCGAGGGTAGTGTTACCACACTTACGCATTCTACAAGCGGTGGTACGTGGACAAGCGCTACAACATCGGTTGCTACTGTTACCAGCGCGGGTATTGTTGGTGGCGCTTCTGCAGGAATCAGTAATATTACCTACTCAATGGGTGGTACCTGTTATTCTGTAGCTCCTGTAACTGTAAACCCGCGGCCCGCTGTTCCAACTGTTAATGCTGTACACTATTGTCAGGATGTAGCGGCAACCGTGCTTACTGCAACCGGAACCGGCATACGCTGGTATCCAACAGCCACCGGTGGTGTGGGCAGTACAGTTGCGCCAACCCCATCTACAGCCACTACCGGCATTACCAATTATTATGTCACACAAACAGTCGGTGGCTGCGAAAGTCCACGTGTTATATTACAGGTCACTATTAATCCCAAGGTGGAGTTCAACATAGTTGGAGACACCATGTCGTGTCCTAAGGATACATTGGCATTCACATTCGTTGGTTCCGTTCCGCCAACCGTTCAATATACCTGGACAATACCTGCAGGCACTTCTTTATTCCCTGGCAGTAACCTGAACAGTCCTTCTATAACTGTTATCAACGATACCAACGTAAACAGCACGATAACGCTGCATGCCGAAGATGTAGTTACCGGATGTGCCGGCGATGATGCGGCTACCATTTATATGAGCACTATGCCATCGGTACAGCCATACACGCAGGAAAACCCTTGTCTTGGAGATACGGTGAACCTGGGCCTGTCTGATCATAGTTCCGACTCTTATGTATACACGTGGTGGGTAGATGGCGTACGGATGGACAATTCATCTGCACTTAATGTAGTGACACATAGTTCTAATAGTGGTGGCCCGTATACTGTTAGTTGGAACACAACCGGTACTCATGTGATCTCGGTTCAGTCTATGGCCAATGGTGGTCACTGTCCTTCTGATGTTACTTACGACACCGTAAAGGTGCACGAATTGCCGGATGCTACGATTACGTTTAAATCATTCCGTGCGGTACCTTGTTTTGAGGATAGTGTTTATTTTGCCGCACGTGTTTATAATACGGCATACTCATATATGTGGACGCCTACTCATTCATTCCGCAACAGGACAGGGCATGAGGCATGGGCTACGCTCGACCAGAAAGAAATGGATGTGGTACTCACAGTTTCCGATCCGTTTGGTTGTACTGCGAGTTCTTCTGTTCATTTCAGCACCGATGGCTGCTGTACCATATCTATGCCTACTGCGTTCACGCCTAACCATGATGGTAAGAACGATGTCTTCCGTCCTATATTCCCCGACCAGGGCCGTACTGTAACAGGTGGTGGTGTTAATGATACATTAGATAGCTATCACAGGTTCAGTGTCTTCCGCATCCAGAACCGCTGGGGACAAACCGTGTTTGAAACAACTAATAATTACCCGGCATGGGATGGCACTTATGCTGGTGTGTCACAGGATATGGGCGTATATTATTATGTTATCATCTTCGACTGTGATAATAAGAAAGTGACACAGACAGGCGATGTTACGCTGATCAGGTAATTGCCCTTAGTAAATAAATGTGCAGGCCATACCAATAGTATGGCCTGTTTTATTTATGTTTCGTTCCCTTCCCAATGAAATATAACTGCGGAATGTTGCGTTAG
This sequence comes from Chitinophagaceae bacterium, assembly GCA_947455215.1. Taxonomy (GTDB): domain Bacteria; phylum Bacteroidota; class Bacteroidia; order Chitinophagales; family Chitinophagaceae; genus Flavipsychrobacter. The sequence continues at coordinate 20,708 of CANGNA010000040.1, read as the reverse complement.
TAAACCTGCCATTTAACTACAAATCAACTATTTTAGCGCAATGAAACCACTTCTGCCTGCACTCATACTTTTTTCGGCTATCAATGCATCGGCACAAACCTACTGGCAGCAGCATGTTGCTACGAAAATGGAGGTAGTGCTGGATGATAAGGAGCATTTTCTTCATGCCCGCGAGGAATTTGTTTATACCAATAACTCACCCGATACGCTGAAGAGTTTGTACATCCACCTGTGGCCAAATGCCTATAAAAACGATCATACGCCTTTTGCGCAGCAGCAGGACAGGCAGGGTAGCAAGACCTTCTACTACTCAAAGCCATCGCAAAAAGGCTATATAGATAGCCTTGATTTTTCTATTGATGGGCAGCAGGTAGAGCATTATATAGCAGAAAATACGCCGGATATTGCCCGTATAGATCTGCCAAAGCCGTTGCTGCCGGGACAGCACATCAAGGTCAGTACGCCGTTCAGGGTAAAGATACCCACCGTCTTCTCACGCATGGGGCATACTAACCAGGCATACTTTATATCGCAATGGTTCCCTAAGCCGGCTGTATATGATAATAAAGGCTGGCATCCACTTTCATACCTGGATCAGGGAGAGTTCTTCAGCGAATTTGGCTCTTATGATGTTACGATAACGGTACCGCAGAACTATGTAGTAATGGCTACAGGTAACTGTATGGATGTGAAAGAGAATGCATGGCTTGATAGCCTGTCCCGTCTCCCTTTGCCGGATTCGGTGAGTGTTCGTTCAGACAGTACACCGGCCAGCGTAGCACAGACAAAGACACTCCATTTTTACGAAGATAATATACACGACTTTGCCTGGTTTGCAGACAAGCGCTGGATAGTACGCAAGGATTCCGTGGTGTCGCCCGGTAGCGATCACCTGGTGTATACGTATACTGCCTTTTTGCCTTCGTATAAAAAGAAATGGGCGCTGGGAAATGAATATCTGGGCGAGACCATTAAGCACTACGGCAAATGGGTAGGCCCGTACCCGTACAACACCATTAAGGCAGTACTCGGCGACATGCGCGCCGGCGGCGGCATGGAATACCCTACGGTAACCATTATTGATAAAAGTGCGAGCAGTGAGCTGAAAACTGTTGTGGTGCATGAAGCCGGCCACAACTGGTTTTATGGTATGCTGGGCAGCAACGAGCGTGACCATCCATGGATGGACGAAGGGCTGAACACTTTCTATGAAAAGAAGACTACAAAGGCATTAAGAGATACCGTTAAGGTAAAGGGCATATCTATAAGTGCAGATGAGCGGGTGATACACCAGCAGAATATGGCCGTGAATATCGACCAGGGTATAGACCAGGTGGCAGACAGGTTTACGCGCACGAACTACGGTGTGGATGTGTACTACAAAACAGGTGCATTCCTGCGCACGCTCGAGCAATATATGGGTGAAGCAGATTTTGAGAAGGGCATGCACCTGTATTATGAACGCTGGCATTTTAGGCATCCGTATCCTGCCGATTTCAGGGCATGTATGGAACAGAGCACAACAAAGGATATCAAATGGTTCTTTGATCAGTTCTTTTTTACCGATAAGCGCATGGACTTTAAAGTAACGAAAGCGCATACTGATGATACGCATAATACCAGCGAAGTAAAAGTGCATAATAATGGTAATGTAACTGCGCCGGTATTGATAGCGGCATACAGGCAGGATACCTTGTTGGCTAAAGCTTGGACGGCGCCATTCCTCCACAGTGCTACTGTAACACTTCCGGTAAATAACTGGGACAAAATAAAGATAGACAGCGTGATGCCCGATGCCAAGACGGCTAACAATGTATATCGTCGTTACGGCTTGTCTCATAATTTCAGCCTTCGGATAAAGCCATTGATGGGATTGAACCTTACGGAACACCATAAAGTGTTCCTGTTCCCGTCGGTAGGGTATAACCAGTACGATGGGATGATGGCCGGGCTGCTGATACAAAATGTGGCAACGATACCTGAGAACCGCTTCCGCTTTGTATTTGCCCCAATGTTATCTACCATGAACGGGCAGTTCGTTGGCGCAGGCTCCGTTGGCTATCTGTGGTATCCTACAGCTGCCTTCCAGGAGATCGTATTGCAAACCGATGCTAAGACCTTCCACTACAACGAAACTTATGCGGGCCTGCCCGATCGGGAATATGCCCGTTATACAAAGGTGGCACCGGGACTTACTTTCCGCCTGAAGGAAGATCCCCTTAGCCCTGTGTCTCGTACATTCACGCTGAAGGCATACAATATCTGGGAGGATACATTTGCGGCCGGTGGCGGTATCAAAACTATGCAGCACACCTACGGCCTGTTGCGCTACAAGCATAAGAACGACAGGGCATACAATCCTTTCTCTTATAGTGCTGAAGCCCAGCTGGGAGCCGACTTCGCGAAAGTGAGCCTGGAGGGTAAGATTAAGATAGACTACAATAAGCCCGGTAAGGCATTATACGTCAGGGGATATCTTGGCAAGTTCTTCGCCATCAGCAACGATCCTGCTGCTACTGACAGGTATTTGCTGAATACATCTTATTCGGGCATTAACGATTACCTGTACGATGGTACTTACATAGGCCGAAATGCACAAAGCAAGGTAGCAGCGCAACAGGTGTCCGTGCAGGAAGGTGGCTTTAAGGTGCCGGTATTCGGCCGCGTGGCGCGCAGCGATAACTATCTGGCTACCATTAACGCGGAAACAGACCTGCCCATACCAATGGTGCCACTGCGCATTTTTGTTGACGCCGGCGTGATACCTAACTACAAGCCTACATATACCAACAATCGCAGCACAACCTTCTTGTACGAAGCTGGCTTGTCGGTGCATTTGGCAAAAGATTTTATGTATCTCTATGTGCCAATAGTGATGAGTGGCGATTTTAAAGATTACCTGAAGGATAATTACGGCAGTAAGTCCTTCGGTAGAAGCATATCATTTACCCTGATGTTCCAGAACGTTAACTGGTTATGTGGCACCAGGCCTGCACTAAAGCGTCTGGGCCTGTAATACAGCCAGTAAAGGAAGATATTATATAAAATGAAATTAAGACAAACAATACCATTGGTTACAACGGATGCCCAATTGCGCGTGGTGCTGACAGAAATGGAACAGATATTGAAGAAAAGCCCTGCACCCATGACGGACGAGGAAATGGAACGGCTGAGAATATTGTCTATAGCCATGAAGAATTACGACCGCACAGTGTATCCCGCTGTAAAGCCTAAAAAGTAATTTTTGTGCTGCCCGAGGCTGAAATAGTTAACTGCTGCACAAGTAAAATCCTTATCTTAGCGCCCCCTGAAGGGGGATAAGTAATTAAATAATAAAACAACATTAGTGTCCGAAGTAATGGAGCAATTGAGTCTTGAGCAACTGCTTGAAAAAGCAACATCCGAACCGCAATACCGTCCTGAATTTTATAAGAGATTATTGACCGACGAGCTGGCTGTGATCATGCAGCGTACAACTCCGCCATTGCCGGAGGATAGTGATGATGATGGCGATGTGGTAATAGCCAACTTTCCCGACGGTGTGATCCCTGTATTTACTTCTGTAGAAAAGATCTACGACAAGGGCGTAAATAAAGAGCAATTACTGCACATGCAGCTGCCCGGCGATAAGCTGCTGGCGCTGCTGAAAGGCCAGACACTGGTACTGAATCCATATTCTGATTTTGGTAAGAAGTTCTTGCCTGAAGAGGTAGATAAGATGCTGGATGGCTCTATCTTCGAGCCGGGGGCGATAGACATGCAGTTGCCGCAGCCGCAGCAGGTAAGGCTGGGTATACCCGCTGCTTACCCCGAAGATGCAATGAAGGCACTCACCGAGCTGTTCGCTACCAGGCCAATGATCACTTCAGCCTATGTAGGTATGATACAAGTGCAGGAAGACAGGCCGCCACATTATATATATGCGGTAGAAGGGGAGGGTGACCTTGCCCCGTTGGCCCAGGAAATAGGCATGCTCATCCAGAACACCCGCCCCGGTGAAATGTTCGACCTGGTGCGCATCCCCGGAAATAGTTTCGACGAATTCTTCTACAAGCATCACCAACCATTTTATACTAAATAGCAGAAACGCCCGGTTCATCCGGGCGTTTTTTATTGATAGCTCAGATCAAAATAGTTCGTTCCGATATCAATCAATTGCACAAAAAACAAAAACGGGATGCAATAGCACCCCGTTTCAACTATTTATACGACAGACTTACGACTATCGACTGATGACCGATTAAGCAGTGATACCTACGTTTGGCATTTCCTGCGGATACAGCTTGTTTTCCAGCTTGTGCCTTACAGCATCGAATGCGGCCAGTGTTTCTTCTATATCCTGGTCGGTATGTGCGGCTGTAGGTATGATGCGCAGTTCTATCTGGCCCTTAGGTATTACCGGGTAAACCACCACAGAGCAGAAGATGTTATAATTCTCGCGTAGATCGCATGTCAGCTGAACAGCATCGTACAGGCCACCCTTCATAAATACTGGTGTTACCGGTGTATTGGTAGTACCCAGGTCGAAACCACGATCGCGGAAACCACCCTGCAGCTTGCGCACATTGTGCCACAGCTTTTCGCGCAGTTCCGGCTTATCGCGGAGCAGCTCCAGGCGCTTCAGGTTGCCCACCACAAATGCCATAGGCAGTGATTTGGCATATATCTGAGAGCGCATGTTGTAGCGCATAAATGTGAGTATCTTCTTATCGGCAGCCAGGAAGCCACCAATGCTGGCCATAGACTTAGCGAACGTTGAGAAGTACACATCTATGCCTTCTATACAATTCTGCTCATCGCCAATACCTGCACCACGGCTACCCATAGTACCAAAGCCATGTGCATCATCCACAAACAGGCGGAATTCGTACTGATCGCGGAGGGCAATAATGTCTTTTATAGCACCCTGGTTACCGCTCATGCCAAATACACCTTCAGTGATCACAAGGATACCACCGCCGGTTTTCTTTACCATTTCAGTAGCGCGCGCCAGTTGCTTTTCGCAATCGGCAATATCGTTGTGCTTGTATACATAGCGGTGGCTTGGTATCATACGCAGGCCATCTATGATGCATGCGTGAGATTCCGCATCATAAACCACTACATCGTGACGACCACACAGCGTGTCTATAGCAGACACCATACCCTGGTAACCAAAGTTGAACAACATGGCGTCTTCCTTGCCTACAAACTCAGCAAGGCCGCGCTCTAGTTCCAGGTGGTAATCAGAGTTACCACTCATCATACGTGCGCCCATAGGAGAAGCCAGGCCAAATTTGGCAGCAGCATCGGCATCAGCCTTGCGTACTTCAGGATGATTAGCAAGGCCCAGGTAGTTGTTCAGGCTCCATACTATCTTCTCCTTACCGTTAAACTTCATACGGTTGCCTATCTCGCCTTCCAGCTTTGGAAATGCAAAATAGTTTGGCGCTTTCTCAGCATAATCTCCGATAGGCCCGAGCCTGTTGGCAAATTTGGCAAAAATGTCCATATATGTATCTGTGTTTAATTTAATATTATATCTTCGGAAATCTTTCCTGATACGGAGAAAATTCCGAACATTTGCGCGGCGAAATTAAGAAAAATATAACTGGTTCGCCTCCACGGGTTATGCACATTTGCACCAATATGTTATTAACGAAACGTTATTTATTGGCTTTCATAGCCTTATCTGTCTCATTTGGTGGCTTTGCCAAACAAAAGCCGGCCGTGAAACGACCTAAACTGGTAGTGGGTATTGTGGTAGATCAGATGAGGTGGGACTACCTGTATCGTTTCAATAATCTATATGGCAAGGGCGGATTTAAGCGCTTAATGGCCGATGGCTTCAATTGCCAGAATACCATGATCAACTACCTGCCCTCGTACACCGCGCCGGGTCACTCTTGTATATACACCGGTTCGGTTCCTTCTATACATGGCATAGCCGCTAACGACTGGTACGATAACTACACTGATAAATATGTGTATTGCACCGACGACAGCAGCGTGCAGGAAGTAAATAGCGGCCGCACTGGCGGCAAGTCTATGAGTCCGCGCAACCTGCAGGTAACTACCATCACCGATGAGCTGCGCCTGGCCACCAACTTCAATAGCCGGGTATATGGCGTGGCTATTAAAGATAGGGGCAGCATATTGCCGGCTGGCCACCTGGCCAATGGCGCCTACTGGCTGGACGACAGCACGGGCAGCTTTTGCACCAGCACTTATTATAAGAATACATCGCCTGCATGGCTGACAGCGTTTAATAAAAGGCATGTGGCTGATAGCCTGATAAAGACAGGCTGGAACCTGCTTGACCCCACTAAACAATTATACACCCAAAGCCTGGCCGACGACAATAAATACGAAGGCAAATTCAAAGGCGAAACAGCACCGGTGTTCCCGCACACTGTAGCAGGGTTGGGCGCAAAAGATAAATACAATGGCTTTAAGGCAATGCCGGGTGGCAACTACCTGACACTGCAAATGGCTATGGCTTGCCGCGACGGCGAGAAGCTCGGCGAAGGTGATGCTACCGATTTCCTGGCCATCAGCCTTTCCTGTACCGATTATGCTGGTCACCAATTTGGACCCAACTCTGTAGAAGTGGAAGATATGTACCTGCAACTGGATGCCCAGCTGGCAGAGCTGCTCAATTACCTGGATAAGTCTGTTGGTAAGGGCAATTACACCTTATTCCTATCTGCCGACCACGGTGCAGCACATAACCCGCAATTTCTTATAGACAATGGTGTGCCTGCGGGCTTCCTGGCTACCGACTATAAGAAAGAAGTGAATACCTACCTGGCTGGCATTTACAAGCAGCCCAACCTGGTAAAGCACTACGCTAACTACCAGCTTTATATCAACGACTCTGTGATAAAGGCCTACGGCCTCGACAAGAGCAAAGTAAAAGGCAGCATTTTAGAATACCTGAACACCCGCCAGGAACTATCGTATGCAATAGACCTGGACAACCTAAACGCTACAGCCGCGCCGGAACCGATCCGCACCATGGCTATTAATGGCTACAACCGCGGGCGCAGCGGATCTATCCAGATGATACCCAACCCGGCGTGGTTTGAAGGCCATGGTAAAACAGGCACTACCCACGGCACATGGAACCCTTACGATACGCATATCCCATTACTGTGGTACGGGTGGGGTATAGCTAAGGGCGAAACCTACAACGTAGTGAACATGACAGACATAAGCGCCACACTGGCCGCTCTCCTGCACATACAGATGCCGAATGGCTGCATTGGGAAACCAATTGTTGAACTACTACGATAAATCGACAATGAAACAATTCAACAATTTGCCAATACCGATCAATCAATTGTCGAATTGCCGACACATTAAAGATGAATAAACCCGATCTCAGCCCCTTCTCCAAAGGCCTGCCTGATGCGCTCAGGGTGGGTATCTGTAAGGATCACCTGGCCAAAGGCTTCGCCGCGTATGATGCTCAGCAGCGCTTCCATGCGGCTTTGGTCCAATTTTTCGAAGATATCATCAAGCAACAGCAAGGGTAGGTGGCCGAGTGCCTTGCTCAGGTATGCATACTGTCCCAGCTTGAGTGCGAACAAGAAGCTTTTTTTCTGGCCCTGGGAGCCAAATTGTTTCAATAGCATGCTGTTCAGTGTGAACTCCCAATCGTCCTTATGTATGCCGCGTAGGGTACGCTGCAGGCGCAGGTCTTGTTCCAGCCCATTCACCAGCCATTCGTCCATGGTTTTGCTGTTCAGATCGCTGGAGTAGGTAACACCCAGCACCTCTGCGCCACCGCTCAGCCGGTGATAGAACTCATTCAGTAACGGCAAAAAATCTACCAGGAACCTGCTGCGGCAATGGTGTATATAAGCACCGTTGGCTGCCAGGCGGCTGTTGTAAAAATCGAGCTCTGTATAGTTGGGCGATGGTTTAAAGCCCTGCATCTTCAGCCAGGCATTGCGCTGCAGCAGTATACGCTGATACTCCATCAACTGCTCCAGGTACACCTTATCTACCTGTCCAAGTATGCTATCTACCCATCTGCGGCGGGGTTCACTGCCACCATTGATCAGTTCGGTATCATCAGGCGCTATCATTACGGCAGAGTACCTGCCTATATGGTCGGTCAGCTTTTCGTACAGCACCTCATTCTTCCACACCTCTTTCTTAGCTGCCTTCCATTTACAGCTTATCTTTTCCTCATCGCCACCATGGTCAAACAGCCCGGTCACCCGGAAGCCATCCATACCCATCTGCACGCTGTTTTGCTGGTAGGCGCTGAAATAACTTTTGGTATAGCACAGGTAGTATACCGCATCTAGCAGGTTGGTCTTGCCGCTGCCGTTCCGACCAGTGATGCACGTTACCGGGGCATCGAACTGGAAGACCGATGAACTGTAGTTGCGGAACTGGATGAGCGATATTTTATGTAACCGGAGATCGTGCTTCAAAAGGCAGAATAATGACGCTGCAAAAGTAACAAGTATTTATTAGCCGCTGTGTGCGATAACATACGGGTATATAATATCAATATATAAGCTGTGCGTACCATTTTTTTTATAAATTCGCACAAACTTTGAATAATAGTGCAAACGAATTTCGATAAGAAAACATACCTGCAGTGGTACGAGCAAATGCTGTTGATGCGTAAGTTCGAAGAAAAGGCAGGTCAGTTATATGGTATGCAGAAGATACGCGGTTTTTGCCACCTGTACATAGGTCAGGAGGCAGTTGCTGCTGGTATGATGTCTGCACTGCGTGAAGATGATAACCTGATAACCGCCTACCGTGATCACGGCCTGGCGCTGGCAAAAGGTATGACGGCTAACGAATGTATGGCTGAATTGTACGGCAAGGCTACAGGTTGCACCAAGGGCAAGGGTGGCAGCATGCACTTCTTCTCTAAAGAAAAAAGGTTTTTTGGTGGTCATGGTATAGTAGGCGCACAGATAGGTCTGGGTGCCGGTATAGCATTTGCCGACAGGTATAATAACAGCGACCGCGCTACCATTTGTATGTTTGGCGATGGTGCTGCCCGCCAGGGTATGCTTCACGAAACATTCAACATGGCGGTATTGTGGAACCTGCCTGTTATTTTCATCTGCGAGAACAATAACTACGCAATGGGCACATCGCTGGAGCGTACTTCTAAAGTGCTCGACATTTACAGGCTGGCCGATGCATACGATATGCCCGGCGACAGCGTAGATGGCATGAGCTGCGAAGAAGTGCATAAGGCTATAGAGCGCGCAGTGCGTCGTGCCCGCGAAGGGGGGGGGCCTACCTTCCTGGAGATCAAGACATATCGTTACCGAGGCCACTCCATGAGTGATCCTGCGAAATACCGCACCAAAGAAGAGCTGGAAGAGTATAAGGAGCGCGACCCACTGGTTGCTGTGCTGAAGACACTGACGGAAAACAATATGGCTACGGAAGAAGAGATCAACGCTATAAACGAAAAGGTAAAGAACGAAGTAGACGCCTGTGTAACTTTTGCAGAGGAAAGTCCTTACCCTGATGATAGCGAACTGTATAAGGATATCTATACAGACGAAAATTATCCGTTCATAGTCGATTAATATACTATGTATTGTCCTTGATTTCTTGACAAAAGCAGGTGAATAACCTGTACAAAAGAAGTTTGGGCAAATAGGTATATATAATTATCTTTGCACACTTTCAAAAAATATTAATAGGAATTCCAATAACTCATGGCAGATACTACAACTACCACGTCGCACGAAGTGGACTTTACACCGATAGACAATATCCAGGCGACTTATGAAAAGAACAGGAAAGCGATCACTACTGCAGGTACTATCATCCTGGTAGCGGTAATAGGCTATTTCGGTTATACTAAATGGTATAAAGGCCCGGCAGAAGAAAAAGCATCAAGTGCTTTGGTAATGCCACAGCTTTATTTTCAGGTCGATTCTCTGGACCTCGCACTCAACGGCGACGGTAAGAACCTCGGCTTCTCTAAAATAGAGAAGAAGTATGAAGGCACTGCCGCAGGCAACATGGCGCTGTACTACGAAGGTATCTGCTATATGCGTAAAGGCGAGTTCGACAAGGCGATAACAGCCCTGAAGAAATTTGACGGTAAAGGCACTATCCTGGGCTATCAGGCATGGGGTGAAATAGGTGTTAGCTATATTGAGAAAGGTGATGCCAAGAGCGCTATCGAGTACCTGAAAAAGGCAACCGGCAATGCTGGCGACCAGTTGGTAACGCCAATGTACCTGTATCACCTGGGCATGGCTTACGAAATGACCAACGACGTGAACAACGCCAAGGAAACTTTCAAGAAGATCCGCGACGAATATCCACGTAGCATGGCTGCCCGCGATATGGACAAAGAACTGGCTAAGCTGGGCTCTTTAGATTAATCAGAAACACATTTACTTATAGAAAAGGACTGGAAGTATATTCCGGTCCTTTTTGTTTTGGATCCTGCCACATTTACGATTAATACCAATTCGACAACTATAGTCGCTATTTCATGTCATTGTCCCTATGGGCAATGTAATTAAGTTAAGGAAACTGGGTTGGGCTGAAAGCCCGAAAGACAATAGCCTGGGGCGTAGCCCCAGGTATAAAATATACGGCGGCAAGGCCATGTGGCTATATGCTGTCGACGAATTTATTGTGGGTCCTAAGAATAGTGCGTCCCGATAATTTGTTAGCGTAGTATTGATTTTTGTAAATAGATAACATCAAGTACGCGCCCAAACTTTATGCCTACGTTTTTGAAATGAGCGCAATGTTCGTAACCATTTTTCTCAAACAGTTTTTTGCTCGGTATATTCTCTCTACAAAGCCCGGCTATCAGGGTAGTGATATTGTTTGCGATCGCAAATTGCTCCAGGTGGCGCAATGCTTTCGATCCAATATTCTTGCCCGTATGGGTATGGTCAAGGTAAATGTTTACCTCTGCAGTATGGCGATAGGCTTCCTGCTTCTTCCACTGAGATACGGCACAGTAACCAATAACTGCATCGTTTTTTGCTACTACAAAAGCCCTGTAATATGCCTGGTCGAAAAACACTTTGCTCTTCATGTCTTCAACGCTTACCTGCTCTGTATGAAACGTGACGGTAGTATTGCTGACATAATAGTTGAGAATGCTTGCCAATATTGGTAAATGCTCGTTTGTTACCTCGCTGAAGGTGTACTCCATCTTTCAAATATAGATAGTACCGGCGCTATTAAAAACAAAACCGGGAAGCAACGCCTCCTGGTTCATATATTAATTAAGCCGAACTTACGACTTACGACTTTCTACTTACGACTAATTACAACCCCCTCTTCAGATTAGCTACATCATTGATGCGCTTTTCAGCCATGCGCATAGCGGCCAGCTGGTTGTGTATCTTCTCAGTTTCAGCAATACGGAAGTTCTCCAGCGTACGATCGTAGATCTTATCTACAATGCTGATAGCGCGATTACGGTTATAACCTTCCAGTTCCACGCTGATGTTGATGATACCACCTGCATTGATCAGGAAGTCAGGCACATAAGTAATGCCTTTTTCCACCAGCATAGGGCCGTGTACATTTTCATCGGCCAGCTGATTGTTGGCAGCGCCGGCTATTATGGCACACTTCATTTTGTTGATACTCTCGGTATTTACGCTGGCACCCAATGCACAAGGTGCGTAAATGTCCATGTCTATATCAAAGATATTGTCGCTGTTCAGCACCTCAACACCGCTGTGCTTTTCAGTTACCTTCTTAATGTTGCTTTCGTTGATGTCGCTGATGTACACCTTGCCACCTTCTTCTATGATGTGGTCTATCAGTGTGCGGCCTACATTGCCTGCACCCTGTACCAGCACCTTCTTGCCGTTCAGGCTGTCGCTGCCATATACTTTTTTGCAGGCGGCCTTCATACCCACATACACACCGTAAGCAGTAACAGGAGAAGGGTCGCCGCTGCCGCCCAGGTATTCAGGTACGCCGGTCACGTGCTTGGTCTCCATGTGTATATACTCCATGTCTTTAGATGAAGTATTTACATCTTCAGCAGTTATGTACTTACCACCCAGGTTGTTCACATAACGGCCGTAGCGACGCCAGTAGGCCTCGTTCTTCAGCTTCGATGCGTCACCTATCAATACCGCTTTACCACCACCCAGGTTCAGGCCGCTGATAGCAGATTTATAGGTCATACCACGGCTCAGGCGCAGTGCGTCTATTATGGCTTCATCATGGCTCTTGTAGTTCCAAAGGCGGGTACCACCCAGCGATGGACCCAGAACGGTGTTATGTATGGCTATAATAGCGTTAAGGCCGGTTGCAGGGTCTGTGCAGAACATTACCTGTTCGTGGCCCATTGCATTCATTGTATCTAATACTGATTGCTGCATATAGTGTGTTTAAGCGGACGCAAACCTAACTAATTTTTGCGGGGAAAGCTACAGGTATATCCCTGATTTTGGTTGGACCATGCTAATGACCATTTGCTACTATTTTTAACAATTCTGTTCGGTCACTACTCGCTGTTTTTCAAAATATTATTTATCTTTAGGTCATAAAATCGACTAAAATGAAAAAACTTACATTGTTAGTAGCTGCTGCTGCTATGTTTACAGGTGTTGCATTTGCTCAGGAAAAATCTTGCTGCAAGAAGAAAGGCGAAAAGTGCACTAAAGAAGGTGCTGCTTGCTGCAAAGACAAGAAAGGCGGCAAATGCGATAAAGACGCTAAGAAAGAAGACAAGCAGACAAAGTAATTTTGTCCTGCTCGATCATATAAATAGAGGCGCTACATGCGCCTCTATTTATTTTTGGCGATGTCCGGTCCGTTCTTTTGATACATGCATAAGGCACAGTTCGGCGAAAATTTCACGTCGGGTGTTAATATACTGGTCCACACTGGTCGTCGTTTGCCACACTGGTCCTCGTTTGTAACGAGGATCTCTTGGCGTGGCGTTTGTAACGCCTGTTATAGTCCCCCCGGCTGGGCTTAGTCCGACCGGCGAAGCAATTGTCAACCTCATTATGGGTGCACCAAATTTGTGCATATCTTTATTTGGCAACCGCCTCTCGCAAATCGTATCTTTGCCCTGCAACAAACCCTTTTCTAACACCTAAACCTGGTAAAAAATGAGATCCTCCTTATCCTTAAATCCCGCAAATCCTGATCCGGAAAAATTGCACAAAATTGCAGATACTGCAAATAGAAAGAAAAGTATTATATCATCAACACCTTACAAAACAGCACAATAAGCCCCTGCATCTAAAGTAAAATTGCCGGCAACCGTCATTTTTTTTCATCGGCAGAAAACTGCAAAACATACTGCAAATATCTTCGGGCAGTTCCCTCCAACCCCAAATATCACACCACCCCCAAAGAGGTGATGGAATAAACCGCTATATCATTTAATTTCACGCACAGAAATGAAGTTCATCAGGTCTACAGGCTTATTATTTGTCATTGTAATATCAGCGTTATGTGTGTGGCCATTCAGCCGGGTACACGCACAGCGCTACACGTTTCAGAACCTGAACATCGACGAAGGGCTCATACAATCGCAGGCGCTGTGCCTCACGCAAGACAAAATTGGCAATCTGTGGGTAGGCACCATGGGTGGTTTATCCCGTTACGATGGTCGAACCTTTACTAATTATACGGTGAGGAATGGCCTGCTGATGAACATGGTCAGCGCCGTAGTGCCGGATGCCAGGGGGAATATTTGGATAGGCACACAGAAGGGCCTCACAAAATTCAATGGGGCTACCTTTACCAACTACGTTTTAGATAATAGTATTCCACGGCTCATCAACTTTCAGCAAGATATACATGTGGTAAATGATACCATATGGTGGCGGGTGAGCGGCAACGTTTATTATCTGTCGGGCGAAAAGCTGCGCCCTTACACTACGCCTGTGCTTACAGGCAAAACAACAGCCATGCTTGCAGAGCAGGGTGGCATATGGGTAGCCCAGGGCGACACGCTATTTCATAGCAGTAATGGCAAGTGGGAAACGCTTACGTTTGCCATGTCCGGCGATCAGAGGGCCCCGGCTATTATTAATATTTTCCGCGATGGCACAGGCGGCATATGGTTGGGTACTACGGCAGGCTTGTACTACCTGGCCGGTAAGCAGATAAAAGTTTTTGAACTGAACGGTCAGCCCCTCAACTACATAACTGTTTCTTCTTTATCCCAGGACCGCTCCGGAGCCCTATGGCTGGCCACCAAAAGTGGGGTCATGAAGATATCAGGCAACATGTTGCAGATATATAATAAGAAAAACGGCCTGTGCGACAATATGTTCTACGACGTGATGACCGATCACGAGGGGAACGTGTGGATGTCATCAGACGGGCAGGGTATTTATAGGTTCTCGGGCACCTTGTTCACCGTGCTCGATGAGTCTATGGGCCTGCCCAGCGCACAGATAATGGCCATCTCATCCAACAAGCGCGACTCGCTGTTCCTGGGTACGTATGAGTCTGGTCTGTTTGTTTTCAATAATGGTAAGATAACACCCCGGTATATACCCTCTAAAAATGTACCTGCTATTACGTCGTTATGCTACACGCACGATCAGCGGTTGTGGGTGGCCACGCGCGAGAATGGACTGTACGAATACGATCATGAGACATTCCGCCAGTATACTACACCTCAGCACGGGTTCCCGTCAAACTTTATTACCCAGCTTTACGAGGATAAGGAACACAGGTTGTGGATAGCCTTTGGATTAGGGGTGCTGGTGCGTGACCAAGATACATTTCGCACTATTCCCGTCCGGTCTTCTGCGCATGTGGTCTCGTTTGTGTCAATAGGCATGGATAGCGTGCTGATGACCACCGAGAAAGATGGACTATTCCTCTATAATGCCGGCAATGTTGCGCCATTCATTACCCGCACCATAGCCGATAGTTCACAGATCAATTGCTTTGTCCGTAGGGGGGCCGACCTGTGGCTGGGCAGCAGCGATAATGGCGTCATACGCTTCGATATGGCCACCGGGCAAGCCCAGGTCATTAATAAGGCCAACGGGTTGCGGTCCGATTTTATCTACAATATCATCGATGATAGTGCCGGCAACATTTGGGTGGGCACCGGCTTTGGCATTCATAAAATAGGCCTCAGTAAAAGCAATAACCCGCAGGTTACCTTCTACGGCAAGGCACAAGGCGTGGCCGGTATGGAAAGTAACATCAACGCTGTGCTCAAGCTCGGCGATGGCAGTATATGGTTTGGTACCACCAATGGTGCCGTGCACTACCAGCCCCACTCATCCGTAGTGTCGGCAGCGCCGGCCAGCATTGTGATGCAGTCTGTAAAGCTGGTGGGCGAGAGCAGTATTGACAGGTCTTACTATACCACGCTCGATCCCTGGTATGGCGTGCCACAGGGTTTACAGCTGCCCTTTAAAAAAAATAATATCACCTTCACTTTCCAGGCCATAACCATGAGTGGTGCAGAGCAGGTGCTCTACCGTTACCGCATGGAGGGTATTGATGCGCCATGGTCCGAATGGTCTACTACCAACTCTGTTACCTATTCAGCCTTACCGCCGGGCAAGTACACCTTTCATGTGGAGTGTTTAGGCTCGGGTGGGGCAGAGCACCCCGAGCTGGTGTATGCTTTCGAGATCATTACACCCTTCCATAAAACATGGTGGTTCAGAACCGGTATCCTTGTTATTTGTATTCTTATTGGTATTGCCATGCAATCGGTATATAACAAGCGCAAGCAGCGTAAACAAAAACTGATGGCACGTTTGCGTGCCGAAGAGCAGGCTAAGATAAGGATGCGCACCGCCGAGGATTTTCATGATGAGATAGGCAATAAGCTCACCCGCATCAATGTGCTGACCAGCGTTTTAAAGAATAAGGTAGTGCCCGATCCCGAGATACTCAGGTTGCTTAACCAGATAGAGGAAAATACAACCCTGTTATATGGTGGTACCCGCGATATACTGTGGTCGCTAAAACCATCTAATGATAACCTCTACGAGATATTGGTAAGGATACAGGATTTTGGTAATGAACTGTTTGAGGATACAGATATCAAATTTTCAGTGTCGGGCATAGAAGAAAAATGGCGCACCTACAAGCTGCCCATGGATATGAGCCGCAACCTCATCATGATCTTTAAAGAAGCGTTGAACAATGCCCTGAAATATGCCAAAGCCAACAACGTGACACTGGACGTGAACATGAAGCGTAAGGATGTGTTACAACTCACACTCCGTGATGATGGCTTGGGCTTCGATCTGAAAGGTGTAAAAAGGGGTAATGGAGTGAACAATATGCACATACGTGCCGGCCGGCTTAACGGTAAAATATACATAGACTCTTTCTTCGGAAAGGGTACGATCATCAGCCTTACCTTCAGGTTGCCCAGGAACAAATGATCATGATCGGCGAGGGAAAATTAATATAATCGGCGTATATGTATACTTCTGTTTAATTTTGTTTAACTTTGCTTAAACAAAAATATTTTGACAGAATATAAAATCCACGATCTGGAGCGCTTGTCGGGTATCAAGGCTCATACCATACGCATATGGGAAAAAAGGTACGGCCTTATCATTCCGTCACGCACGGCTACCAACCGGCGCTACTATAGCAGCGAGCAGTTGATCAAGCTGCTTAATATTTCTACGCTGGCATCCAATGGGTTTAAGATATCAGCTATAGCTGCCCTCAGCGATGAGGACTTTGCAGCACACATCGTTCGCCTGCACCATCAGCCCGCTGGTGATGCGGCATGTTCTGCCTATATCAGCAAACTTGCTGAAGGTATGCTGGGATATAACGAGCAGTTGATAGAAGATACCTTTGCCTCGGCCGCCCGCGAAATGGGTTTCTTTTCTACCATAACTAATGTTGTTTATCCATTTTTGGCCAAAACAGGTTTGCTGTGGCGCACAGATAAGGCTTCTCCTATACAAGAGCATTTTGCATCCTGTGTTATCAGGCGCAAAATAATTGCCGCAATAGACACCTTGCCCCTGCCACTCAACAGCGGTAAGACCTATTTGCTGTTTTTGCCGCCAAATGAATGGCACGAGACGGGCTTACTGCTAACCAATTACCTGTTGCGCAGCCGCGGCTATCGCACCATTTACCTGGGCCAAAGCGTGCCATACGAAGATATCAACGCAGTGCTGAAAGATATAAGGCCCGATTTTATTGTTACCTTCTTTACCGCACCAAGGCCATCATCCGAGATCAGTGAAGAATTGAATACGATGGCAGCCATTGCTCCCTTTGCTACAATATACTATGCCGGCAACAGTTCCCTGTTTGAGGATCTTGAACTCTCTGCAAACAATATTGCCTACCTCAACGGTATCAATGCCCTATTAGACCATTTATAAAATTTATTGGTCTTTAACACTTCGGCATTATTATTGTTCATATTTTTGAGAAATATTTTAAACAAAATAGACGTTTGACGGCAAATGTAGCGGTTATAGGGAGTGGCTTTGCAGGAATGGCGGCAGCATGTTTCCTGGCAAAAAATGGCTGTAAGGTCACGGTGTTCGAAAAAAATACGGCCGTGGGCGGAAGAGCACGCTCATTTAGTGCAGAAGGGTTTAAGTTCGATATGGGGCCCAGTTGGTACTGGATGCCCGATACCTTCGACCGCTTTTTTGCGCATTTTGGTAAAAAGACCTCCGATTATTACGAGCTGGTACAACTGGATCCAGGTTTCAGGATGATCTTTGGAAAAGAAGATCTCCTGGATATTCCGGCCAGTTTTGACGCTCTTTGCGCGGAATTTGAGCGTATAGAGAAAGGCAGCACAGCCAATCTGATCAAATTTCTGGAAGAGGCAAAATATAAGTACGAAGTGGCCATGGGCGACATGGTATATAAACCTTGCCTTTCCTGGAGCGAGTTCATGACGCCAAAGGTGATGATGAGTGCTATGGGGCTGAATATGTTCAGTTCTGTAAGCAAGCAGGTACGTAAGTATTTCAAAGATCACCGCCTCATCGATCTGATGGAGTTTCCGGTATTGTTCCTGGGGGAAACGGCCAGGAATATACCGGGCATGTATAGCCTGATGAATCACGCCGCCTTATCCCAGGGTACCTGGTATCCAATGGGTGGTATGGTAAAAATTGTTGAAGCCATGCACGAGCTGGCGCAAGAGCTGGGCGTGCAATTTGTCACCGATTGCGAAGTACAACAGATCAACATCAGCAACGGTAAGGCCACGCAGCTCACCACATCAAAGGGCAACTATGCTGTGGATGGGGTGATAGGTGCGGCGGACTATAATCATATAGAAAGTAAGCTGCTGGATCCGGCATACACCAACTACAACGATGCCTATTGGGAAGAACGCACATTTGCTCCTTCGAGTTTATTGTTCTATCTTGGTGTGAATAAGCGGGTAAAATCGCTGAAACATCATAATCTCTTCTTCGATACATCGCTGGACGTGCATGCTGCCGAGATATATGAAAGACCGCAATGGCCGTCCGATCCTTTGTTTTACGTGTGTTGCCCCTCCAAAACCGATGATGCTGTAGCACCTGCCGGCATGGAGAATCTGTTTGTGTTGATACCTATTGCCCCGGGCATAGAAGATACGCCTGAGATAAGGGCCCGGTATTACGATATGGTGATGGCGCGGCTGGAAAAATACTGTGAGGAGCCTGTGCGCGACCATATTGTGTACAATAAAAGCTATTGCGTCAAAGATTTCGTAAATGACTATAATGCTTACAAGGGTAATGCTTATGGTTTAGCTAATACCCTGCGGCAAACGGCGGTGTTCAAACCATCGCTGAGGAATAAAAAGGTGAAGAACCTGTTTTACTCCGGTCAGCTTACAGTGCCCGGGCCTGGTGTACCACCATCCCTGGTGTCTGGCCAGTTGGCGGCAGAACAATTATTAAAAGTGCTTTAAAAATCCGGTCAATGAAGCAACACTTCGACGATATATCACTCGCCTGTAGCAGGCATACAACTACTACCTATAGTAGCAGCTTTTCTATTGGTATTTATTGCCTGAATAAGAGATTAAGGGCGCCGATATATTCTATCTATGGCTTTGTGCGTTTCGCAGATGAGATCGTAGACACGTTTCATGAATATAATAAGGAAGAACTGCTGAGGGAGTTCAAAGAAGATACCTGGAAAGCTATTGACAGGAAGATCAGCATGAACCCGATACTCAACAGTTTCCAGAAGGCAGTTCACGACTTTAATATAGAGCCCGAACTGATCACCTGTTTCCTGAACAGTATGGAAATGGATCTTGTGCAAGCAGACCATAACCAGGCATCGTACGAGAATTACATACTTGGTTCTGCAGAAGTGGTGGGACTAATGTGTTTGCGGGTGTTTACCGACAACGACGAAGCGCTATACCAGAAATTAAAGCCCGGTGCCATGAAGCTGGGCGCAGCTTTTCAGAAGGTAAACTTCCTGCGCGATGTAAAGGCTGACTACGAGCAACTGGGTAGGGTATATTTTCCGGGCGTTGACTTTGCCGATTTCTCTGAGCACCAGAAAAGGCAGATAGAGCACGACATACAGAAGGACTTTAACGAAGCGCTGGATGGTATAAAGTTGTTGCCAACCACATCGCGCTTCGGCGTATATGTTGCTTACGTTTACTATACATCATTGTTCAACAAGATAAGAGGCATACCTTCGGCAAAAATATTAATGGAGCGTGTGCGTATCTCTACCCCCGGTAAGTTACGATTACTCATGGCCTCCTATTTGCGACATTCTTTCAGCATATTATAATTTATGAGTGACACAGGTAATGAACTGGTGATACTGGTTGATGAACAAGACAATGAAATAGGGCTAATGGAAAAACTGCAGGCCCATAAAGAAGGGCTGCTGCACAGGGCCATTTCCGTTTTCATTGTCAATAATAAACGCGAACTGTTGTTGCAGCAGCGTGCAGATGGTAAGTATCACTCGCCCGGCTTATGGACGAATACCTGTTGCACCCACCCCAGGCAGGGAGAGAGTGTACGGCAGGCTGCCGACCGCAGATTGCTGGAAGAAATGGGGATGGAAGCCAAGCTGAAAAAGGCTTTTTCTTTTATTTATAAGGCGCCAATGGGCAACGGGTTGATAGAACACGAGTATGACTATGTGTTCATTGGTAATAGTAACCAGACGCCAAAGCCTGATGCGGATGAAGTAAAGGCATGGAGGTATGTTGATATTGACGTGCTGGATAAGGAAATGCGGTTACAGCCCGACAGGTTCACAGAATGGTTCAAGATCTGTTATCGCGACCATTTCTTTGATTTATTTAAATAGATATGAATATTTACACACTACATAGAGAGCAGTTTTTACCAGTGACACTGCAGGAGGCCTGGGAGTTTTTTTCGACGCCCATGAACCTGGAGAAAATAACGCCCGGCGACATGGCATTTGAGGTGATCACGAACCTGGAAGGCCAATCGATATACAAAGGCATGCTTATTGAGTACCGGGTAACACCCTTGTTTGGTATAAGGATGAAGTGGGTGACCAAAATAGGTGATGTAGTACCGTTGAAAAAGTTTGTAGATACACAGCTTAAAGGGCCCTATGCATTATGGGAACACACACATACATTCACTGAAAAGGATGGTGGTGTATTGATGCATGATGACGTGCGCTACGGACTGCCCATGGGCATATTAGGTACTATTGCACATACGATAGTTGTGAAAAAGAAGCTGGAAAATATATTTGACTACAGGGCGGAAGTGCTGAGGAAATTTTTTAAGTAATATTGG
>CANGNA010000039.1 GCA_947455215.1 Chitinophagaceae bacterium | reverse complement strand
TTCAGGTTGGCCTCTGTGACCTTCACCCTATGTATCTTCGACTTCAGTACTTCTATTTGCATAGCGGGGCAAAGGTAGTCAATAAGTTAAAAAGGCGGTATTTTAATAAGTTAAAAGCGGAAAGGGTCACTAGGGTGACCATATGTCTTATTGATGGTGCCGCACCATTAGCCGCGTACTTTAAAACCTGGTTTTGACTCGCCCGCGGCATTTTTGCCACACAGGCCGCAATATTCGGCCTCATTATCTTTGTTGCCGCACCAGTTGCAGCCCGGTGCATTTTTAAGCCGGGAATTGGAAGTGATGAGAAAACCAATAAAAGGGGTTAATAATATACTGAGTAGCAGGCTGCCCCAGAAGCCAATGCGCTTATAGCGGCCTATGAACCAGGCTATTGAAAAAGGGAGCAGTCCAAAACAAATAAAAAGAATAACTACGAACATAAGAATGTGTTTACGGTTTCGGGTGGGCGGGCCACAATTGCTTTATCGCCTTGGGCTACTATAGGGCGCTCCATCAAAACCGGATGTTCTATGAGTACATCAAGCCATTGGCCTTCTGTCAATTCCTTTCCGTCATATTGTTCTTTATAAACAGGCTCGCTTTTACGCACAAGTAGTGAGGGCTGCATATCCAGTTTGTGTAGGAGCATGCGCAGCTCATCTTTACTCAACGGGTCGGCAAGATACCAGCGCACGTCAAAGTCGGCGCCGGTGTCCTGCAGTATCTCGAGTGCACCCTTGCTTTTGGAACATGCTCCGTTATGGTAGATGGTGATATTATTCATTATACAGCCATCTCTTTCACATTTGGAGCGATGGTGAGTTTGCCGGCTGTTTTGGCCTTGATCTCATCTATGGTTACGCCCGGAGCGTGTTCTATGCACACAAAACCATCGGCTGTAACGTCAAATACGCCCAGGTCGCTCACTATCTTTTTTACACAACCTACACCTGTAAGGGGTAGGGAGCATTTAGGGAGCAGCTTGCTTTCGCCCTTGGGGTTGGTATGTTGCATAGCCACAATAATGTTCTTGGCCGCAGCAACCAGGTCCATGGCGCCGCCCATACCCTTTACCATTTTGTTGGGTATCTTCCAGTTGGCTATATCGCCGCTTTCCGATACTTCCATGGCTCCCAGTACGGTAAGGTCTACCTTGCCGGCGCGTATCATACCAAAGCTCATAGCGCTGTCGAAGAATACAGAGCCCGGCAGGGTGGTAATGGTTTGCTTACCTGCGTTGATGAGGTCGGCATCTTCTTCACCTTCAAATGGGAAGGGCCCCATACCCAGCAGGCCGTTCTCGCTTTGCAGCACAACGTTCACGCCTTGCGGTATGTAGTTGGCAACGAGTGTCGGTATGCCGATGCCGAGGTTAACATAGTAACCGTCTTGCAGTTCCTGTGCAATGCGCTTTGCTATTTGTTCTTTATTTAGAGGCATTTTGTTTCTTTTTTTGTGTTATACGTTTGTTTCACAGAGTGTCATGGTGAGCTTGTCGAATCCATGATACGGACAGGGGCACTCGTGGCGGACTAAATTGTCGTGGTTCTTACTTAAACCCCAACCCTCGTCGGCTGAGCCGAGACACGGTAAAGGGAGGTGTTTTGAGCGCGTTCGTAACGACAATGCATTCCACCACATTCTCTTATTTTTTCCTAACCGTCCGTTGTTCGATGCGCTTTTCGTAATCCTTGCCCTGGAAGATGCGGTGTACGTATATACCGGGGGTATGGATGTACATAGGATCCAGCTCGCCGGGTTCTACGAGTTCTTCTACTTCGGCTATGGTTATTTTACCGGCCATGGCCATCAGGGGGTTAAAGTTGCGGGCGGTATCCTTAAATATAAGGTTACCCATCTTATCGCCCTTCCATGCTTTTACTATCGCGTAGTCGCTGTCGAAGGCCATTTCCATCAGGTAGTTCTTACCGTTGAATTCGCGCACTTCTTTGCCTTCTGCTACTTCAGTACCGTAGCCGGCCAGCAGGTACACTGCAGGCATGCCATAGCCGGCAGCCATGCAGCGGGTAGCCAGTGTGCCCTGTGGTATCAGTTCCACTTCCAGTTCTCCGCTCAGCAGCTGGCGTTCGAACTCGGCATTCTCGCCCACATACGATGATATCATCTTCTTTACTTGCTTGGTCTGCAACAGCAGGCCTATGCCGAAATCATCGACACCGGCATTGTTGGATATGCAGGTAAGATTCTTTGTTCCTTTTTTTACCAGTGCTGCAATACAGTTCTCCGGTATGCCGCAAAGGCCAAAGCCTCCCAGCATCAATACGGCACCATCCTGTATATCACGCACCGCTTCTTCAGCGTTGGCAACTACTTTGTTCATTGGTATGCAAATTTGGATGCTAAAGTAAAGGAAATTGCGGTATTGTTGGACACCCCCGATTGGCAGCTTAGTTCACCAGCAGCCCTATTAGCATGTCTACCTCGTTCTTCGCTCTTATTTCCGGGTAGGGCAGGTCTGTAGAGAGCGCCTTGATGACCGCATCGGCAATGGACTCTTTTTTCCATGGGTCGAACGTGATGCTGGGTTTGATCACGTCATACACATAGTCGAGCTCTGGTGCCAGTACCTTCATGCCGCTTTCTACGCTTTCTATCAATGGCAGGCCAAAACTCTCCATGATAGATGGACACACCAGGTAACGATATTTGAAATACAGGTCGCGGGGGTCTATGTAATTGTAATTGAACACCTGTATGCCCTTTGCCTTCATTGCCTCCAGGCGGGCCAGTAGGTGCGGGGCGGTATCATCTATAGTAATATGCAGGCCGGGAGTATGCCCCAGTGTGTGCAGGTGTTCCCAGGCATCGAGCAGGGTGGGGTAGTTCTTTTGCGGAGAGGGTGTACTTACGAAAGCAAAATGGTCTACCGGGCGCTCCTGGAACGGAGTGTGCGCGCCGGCATATTTACCGGTGTCGTAAAATGGTATGGTAAGGCAATGTGCGGCATCCTTCAGCTTCAGTTTCATCATTTCCTCCACCATGTGTGGTGTTTGTACTATATAATAGTCGGTATTGCGGTTGAAGAGCTTTACCACCAGGTATTTGGCGTATAATTTCCAGAAGGCTTTTTCGAAGCGGCGGTGGGGCGCTTCGAGCAATTTCTGGTTATGGAAATAAGTATACACCGGCACCTTTAGCCGGATGGGTGGGGGCGTATTGGCAAAACAGAACACTTTGGTGTAGCGGCTGCCTGTTTGCTGATAGAATTGTTTGCGCGCACTCATCTTGTTAGGCACGATGGTATAATGAGATGCGGGCAGGCTGGCCGGTATGCTGAAGCGAGGATCGAGCAGGAAGAAAAAATCATCTTTTCTTTCCTGCAGGCGCACCTGCTCTACCAGGTATTGCAATAGCACGGCACCGCCGCCCTTATTTATATATAAACCATCAATAAGTATCATGTGCGCAATAGTATGGGGCAAAAATAGCAGTAGAATATTAATCGAGGTATATATTTCGGAGAGAAGGCGTCTGGTATAGATATAATAGATTAATATTGTTTTGTTTTTAATTAAATATCAATTTCCCCGGATCTCTAACGAAATGGGAACCATTTACGTCTATAGATATATAACGATCCCTGTATAGTACACAAAGTGAACAGATCTCGCTCCATATTGACTCTTGCCTGTGGTATTTTCATACTGCTCATGAGTGCTTGCCGTAAATCGGATTACACCTCGAGCCAGGTAACGCCGGTGAACCCGAACACACATTGGCTATTGGATATGGGCTTTTCTTACCTGAAGGGTGGAAGCCAGCAAATAACGGTAGTGGCCGGCGTGTATACTGAAGTGCGTCTGTCGAAGGGCACCAAGCTGAAATTTTATCCTTACTCTTTCAAAGATGGTGCAGGTAACCTGTTGAACGGAGATACTATACGCCTTTCGGTATTGGAGTTATATGGTGCCGGTGCCGCTATTGCCAACAGAAGCGTAAACCTGAGTGGCAATCAATTGTTGAAAAACAATGGCGAGCTATACATTACAGCAGCGCGCGATGGTGGCAGCGTGGCCATTAACAAATATGGTGTGTGCTTCCTGGCCCCAGCCCATTCGCAGGAACAGCGCGATCTGTATTATGGTCATTCGGGAAATGAAGATTCCACCATTCGCTGGAACAGGGTGGGCCTGATGACTGGGGCATACTGCATTGGCACAGTTCTGGATACTCAGTCGGTATACCTGGTAGATACATCAGGTACCAAAGTAGATACTACCAATGTGTATCGCAATTACAACGTTTTTGATTCCTGCGCTGCACTGGGATGGGTGGGTTGCGCTTACCCTTACCAGGTAACCACACAGCTGACCAACATATCTGTATCTCCGGCCTCGTCTGACTTCAATAACTCTAATACTGCTGTATTCCTGGTCTTCCCCCAGATAAATGCCGTGGTACCGGTGACCGACTACGACAGTGCATCGCATGTGTTCTCTCTGCCCAATGGATATGAAGTGCCATCAGATATTACTGCCGACCTTGTGGTGATCGGTTATAATGGTTCTACCCTTTATTATTACCAGCAAACCAATTTCTTGTTGGGGAGCAATATGTCTATTATTCCCACTCTAAGGCCATATTCGCTAAATGAGATACTGAATATGCTGTATCTTTTATAAGTCAAAAGGCAAAAGTTAAAAACAGAATGCGAGGACTTGGATTGTTCTTGAGAAGAGGTGTTTTTACCTAAGCTTTAGCCATTTCCGATAAAAATTGCTCGTAAGCCGAATGCCAGCCCAGCCATTGTGGATCTGTGCCCAGTGAGAAATTGTGGAATACCGGGATGAGTGTACTGCCTGTTTCTTTTAGTTTATCTGCAATTTTATTGAGTCTGCTGAATGCCTCATGCACATCCATATGCATATCGAAGTGGGCGGTAGAGTCCATGAAGCAGAACGGGTGTATGCGGATGGGCGCTACTGCATCTTTCTCAAGATCGTACCAGGGGAAAGATGCGCCGGTACCGGCCCTGAAGCCGATATGTGTGCCATAGCCCATGCTGTAATCGTCTGTAATATCATTATCCATCAATACCTGGTAAGTGGTAGGCAGCACCAGCCGTATATAGTGCTGACGCGATATATTGATGGGCTTTCCGGTAATGTGGTGCAGGATACCTTTCTCTTTCGCCACCTGGTCGTAATGGGTGGCATAGTAAGATGGGTGGATGCCCACAGTACCCTCTTTAGACAATTGCTTGATGACCCGTATCATGGCCGGGTGTTTGGGGTGAATATTCTTATCGAATGCGGTGGTGCGGTGTGCGCATAGTATGAAATACAGGGGGCGGAAGTGGCCTGCCTCGTGCTGGTGCCTTATCCATGCAAAAGAATCGTAAGGGTCTGTGATCTTTTTCTTGAGCACCTGCGTGCGATGACTGATCTGCTCCACATCACCCTTCAATAACGCTTTGATATACGCGCCTATGATCCGCTTGAAACCCTTATAGGCATGAGAATAAGCCATGTCTATATCGTAGCTGGGTGTGAAGCTGAAGGCAGATGGGTTGATGCCGGTCTGCCATGTTTTTTCCAGCAGCTTGCGGAAAGAGTTGACCCACTCGTCTACCAGTGGTCGTTCGAGCCAATTGTTTTTATACAATATACTCTCGGTAACAGGGTAGCGGCCGTGCTTGTCAGGCGAGTACGGCAGGTACTCCTCGTAGCGGCTAATGAGGTAAAAAATGGCTGAAAAAATATCGAACGGCAGGGAGTTGTCGTCATGGTCTGCAGCAAAAAGGGTGGGCATGCCTATCCATTCGCCCACGTTGGGTAACACAGGTGGCAATGTTGAGATGTCCGATCTGTTTTGTGTAAGCAGCAGCCCGGCAGCCGGTACGGATACTTTGCCAGTTAATGGCTGCCCGTAGATAATGCTGAAAGGTGCCTGGGTCGCTTCTTCTATATTGCTGGTCAGCGTGTAGGTGAGTTGCAGGCGCTCAGTAAGCAGCCAGTCCAGCACATAAGTGAGACGGCTACTGCTGAACGCGCTATATACAACTACTGTTTGCATTGACTGTTACTGTGTAATTAAAACTATGCCGCGTTGTTTGTGGCAAGCTGGACGCTTGTATTGTTCAGGTCGAAGCGAGACGTTTCGACCACTTCTTATTGGGGAACCCCATCCCTCATCGGCTAAGCCGAGACACCGTAAAGGGAGGTGATGGTAGCGCCACAACAATAAGTACATTTTTTGCTTGTGTCCGTATTGCTTGCTTTATCTCTTATTCCTTTCCTTCCACATCTTATTGAAAGATGTTGGGGCGAAGTCGAGATTTGCACGGTGTTTGCCCCAGGTATCTTTAAATAAAGAATTAACCACTTTGTCTTTCATTTTGTTGTTGCCCATGTTCATGAGCGTGCGGCTGAGCATCGCGCGTTTCCACAATTTCCATGCGGTGTTCTCGGAAAAGCCATTAAGGTTCTCTGTTACGGCTATTATCCTGTTTTCCAGCAGCATCTCGTGTATATTGATCTTTACCGGGCATACCTCTGTGCAATTGCCGCACAGGCTGCTGGCGTAGCTCATGTGCTTGTAGCCTTCAAAGCCTTGCAGGTGAGGTGTTATCACCGAGCCTATGGGGCCGCTGTAGGTAGCGCCATAAGCATGGCCGCCAATGTTTTTATACACCGGGCACGCATTGAGGCAGGAGCCACAACGGATGCAGTACATGCTCTCGCGTACCTCTTTGCGCAGCAGGTTGGTACGGCCATTATCCAGCAGTATCACATACATTTCTTCGGGGCCATCGGTCTCGCCTTCTTTGCGCGGGCCGGTGAATATGGAATTGTATACGGTCACATTCTGCCCGGTGCCGAACGTGGCCAGCAGCGGCCAGAACAAGTGCAGATCGTTGATGGACGGCAACATTTTCTCGATGCCTGCTATGGCTATATGTGTTTTGGGGAATGACGTGGATAAGCGGCCATTGCCCTCATTCTCTGTTACGCAAATGCCACCCACATCGGCCAGAATGAAATTGCAGCCGGTGATGCCCACCTCGGCGGTGATGTACTTCTGACGCAGTTTCTGGCGCGTGATCATAGTTATTTCTGTGGGCGACAGGTTGGGCGGTGTGCCCAGCTTCTCGTGAAACACCCTGGCTACATCTTCCTTGCTTTTGTGCATGGCCGGTGTGACAATATGATATGGCGCCTCATTATCCAGCTGTTGTATATACTCGCCCAGGTCGGTCTCTACCGATTCGATACCATTATCGCCCAGGAACTTATTGAGGTGTATTTCTTCGGTGACCATAGACTTGGCCTTTACCACCTGCTTGGCCTGCTTCTCGCGGCATATCTGCAATACGGCCTGTTGCGCTTCTTCGGCATTTTCGGCCCATATCACTTTGCCACCGCGTGCGGTAAAATTCTTTTCAAACTGCTCCAGGTACTGGTCCAGGTTTTCTATGGCTTTCCACTTTATATTCTTTGCTTTGCGGCGGGCATAGTCCAGGTTAGCATACTGTTGCTTGCCCTTCACCACGGCATCGTTATACTTGCCTATGTTAAAAGCGATCTTGCGTTTATGCTCCAGGTCGTTGGCCTTTACGGCGCTCTTGGCTAAAAAGATGTTCTGTTGTTCTGTCATCGCGGTGGATACAAAAGTAAAGAGGATTACCCGCCCGGCCACAAACTCTTTGAAATTACAATTTACGCAATATAATTGTATTGCACAAATATCATGTAAGTGTATATTCTATGTTTAACTGCTTCGTGTGCAACGGTAATGATGCTGATGGCATGGTTTTCATTGTCCTACAAGTATAAAAATATACTGTTATGCCTATACTACAGCAAAAAAACAACGACGAACTGAAGCACCCGGGCGATGATCCGAATGTGACTGACCCGCAGGAGAATGAAAAAGACGGCAATGTATTTGGAAAGGTGTTTGATGCCGTATTTGGTAATTATAAAGGCGAAGAATCCATAAGTGCAGATGAGCCTGATGAGCATCCAGACGGCAAAACAAATGTTGCGGCGGACGATGTTCGCCTGCCAGACGAAACAGAACGCGATATTATAGAAGACGAAGAGGATGGCGGTAGCATATAAATGCAAGCCACTAAATGAGCAAAGCTGCACGGTTATGGCTGTGCAGCTTTGTTCATATTATACGATGAAGTTCGTTACATTTATATTGTTCCGGGCAACCGGTAAAACAGTACGAAAAAATGGACCAGCATACTGATAAGCAGGAAATAAAGCATAAGGGTGATGACCCAAGTGTTACCGACCCTCAATTCAACGAGAAGAAGGGCAATATCTTCAGTGCGCTTTTCGATAAGCTGTTTGCCCGCTTCGATGTGTATGAGCCTGCGCCGAAGAAGGAGGATGAGAAGAAAGGGCAATAGAATCCCTGTGTTTGGCGAATGCCATTATCTTTGCACCCATGTTTCCTACAGAAGATGTTCTTAAACAGGCGCTGGAGACGATAAGGCTCCAGGCAGAATCTGTAACGCAGCTGATGCGCTATGTTGATGCCGATTTTATCAGGGCAGTACAAACTATCAGCGAGGCTAAGGGCCGCGTGGTGGTGAGCGGCATAGGTAAGAGTGCAGTGATAGCCCAGAAGATAGTGGCCACCATGAACTCTACCGGCACCCCGGCGTTATTCATGCACGCTGCTGATGCCATACACGGCGACCTGGGTATGGTACAGCAGGACGATGTGACGATAATAATTTCGAAGAGCGGTAACAGCCCAGAGATAAAAGTACTGGTACCCCTGATCAAAAATTTTGGTAACCCTGTCATTGCTATTTGTGGCAACGAGGGTTCTTTCCTGGCCACACGGTCCGATATCTTTATCAATTCAACGGTAGAAAAAGAGGCTTGTCCCAACAACCTGGCCCCCACTACAAGCACCACAGCGCAAATGGTGATGGGCGATGCCCTGGCCGTGTGCCTGCTGAGCCTGAAAGGGTTTACAGATAAGGATTTTGCCCGTTATCACCCCGGTGGTGCGCTGGGTAAGCGGCTATACCTGCGTGTGGCGGATATGAGCGACAGCAACGAAAAGCCGGTGGTACAACCCGACAGCAACATACGCCAGGTGATCTACGAAATATCGGGCAAGCGCCTGGGTGCTACTGCTGTGGTAGATGCTGGCGGTGCGCTGAAGGGTATAATAACTGATGGTGACCTGCGCCGCATGCTGGAGAAATACGATAGTACGCGCGAACTGCAAGCCAGCGACATTATGACGGTAGGGGCTAAAAGCATAGATGGCAGCGCACTGGCCACAGAAGCACTGGCACTGATGCGGGAGCACGACATCTCTCAACTGGTAGTGACCAAAGACGGCAATTATGCCGGCATCCTGCATATACACGACCTGGTGCGGGAGGGGATAATCTAACGAATGCGACAATGTGGTAATGTGATGAAATGCGACAATATGCCGTGCTAGTATATTTACATTAAAATAAGACAGATAATACGTGAAAAAGACCCTTCTGCATGGAGGGTCTTTTTCACGTATAGGGGGTAGTCTTTTTCATGTATGTGGCGAAAGGGGGCGTGAGTACCTTAGCAGTGCATAAGAATTGCTACCACCATGAAGACAAAAAGCGATGTTTTATGAACCCACACTATAAAAAGATCCGGTGTCTACCGGTAGAACACAAAGCATGAAGAATGTTTTGTTTGTTTGTTGCACGCATAGTCGCGTACATTTCTTACTTGCCTCCCCGGTGGCCGTGGGAGGCAAGCCTTTTTATACCCCCGCCCCGGAAAGGGTGTTTTTCCGGTAATGGAAGAGTGCATGGTGCTTTATTTTGTATGTATGAAATTTATGATGCCCATAGGCGCTATCGCTTTTTGATCATGTTAGACCAATGAACCGCATCGCGCAAACGGTCCTTTCCAAGGCAGGTTTTTTGTTATGCAAGAAGAAGTATGGCAGATGCTAACAAAATTTTGAGGTGAATTAAGGTTAGCAAATATCCGGCCTATTATAAAAATCGTGTATTTTGCGCTGCAATGAGTTTAGACCTGTCTGTTGTCGTACCCTTGTATAACGAGGAAGAGTCGCTGCCGGAATTGGTGGAGTGGATAGAGCGTGTGTGCAAAGAACACTCGCTGACCCATGAAGTGATCATGATTGATGATGGCAGCACTGACGATAGCTGGAACATAGTGACCAAACTGGCGCGCCAGTTTGATGCGGTAAAGGGCATCCGTTTCCAGCGCAACTACGGCAAAAGCCCTGCCCTGCACGAGGGTTTTAAGGCAGCGCAAGGTAACGTGGTAATAACCATGGACGCCGACCTGCAGGATAGCCCTGATGAGATACCGGAGTTGTATAACATGATAGTGCGCGATGGATACGACCTGGTGAGTGGCTGGAAAAAAGTGCGCTACGATAATGCAGTAACCAAGAACCTTCCCTCTAAACTATATAATGGCGTTAACCGCCGTATCACAGGCATCAAGCTGCACGATATGAACTGCGGCCTGAAATCGTATAAACGCAAGGTGGTAAAGAGTATAGAGGTATACGGAGAGATGCACCGCTTTATACCGGTGCTGGCCAAGTATGCAGGCTTCAAAAAAATAGGTGAGAAGGTAGTGCAGCACCGGGCGCGCAAATATGGTCACTCTAAGTTTGGCTGGGAGCGCTTTATCAACGGCTTCCTCGATCTGCTGTCCATCCAGTTTGTGAGTCGCTTTGGCAAGAAGCCAATGCACTTCTTCGGGTTGCTGGGTACCTGTACCTTCCTGGCCGGTTTCTTGTTCACGCTCTCTCTTATCTACGACAAAATAAGGCTGGGCGATAACTTTGGCATCACCAACAAGCCGGCATTCTACCTGTCGCTTACGGCTATGCTCATGGGTACGCTGTTCTTCCTTACCGGTTTTATCGCCGAGCTTATTGCCCGCAGTGCGTCAGACCGTAACGTGTACCTTACCGAGGAACGTATCGGGTGGGATAAGTAAGACATAAGTGGTTTTTCCAGGCGGCTGTTCTGGCATAAACAAGCAGACCAAATGAAATTAATCTATCGTACTTTTTTCCTTTGCTTATTGCCCCTGTGCGTACGTGCACAAACCTTTGTTGCACTGACGCCATGTATCACTACAGGTTTAGGCGGTATCGCCCAGAAATTCAATCCTACAATAGAGATAGGTCGACAATGGGATGTCTTCAGTACAGCCCTGGCATTTGGCAAGACCGGCTGCGGTGCAACAAAAGGGCGGGACACTACCTTTTATATGGAAGTGCGGCCTAACCTAAATGTATTCCAGGTGGGTAAATTCGTTAATACATTCACACCGGGTATAGGGTACGTTTTCGGGGCTTCTCAAAATATGCTTCTCGAATTTACCTCGGGAATAGAATATTCTTACACCGATAACGTACACCTCAATATCATGTTCGGGCAATACTATTTCAGCGGAGAAACATCGTCAAGTTCATCAGCCTTTTTCGGTATTTCAATTGCTAAATTTTTCAAACCTACTCATCCTAAACCACTGATAGTGCGCTAAGCCTGGAAAGGTCGGTTATTTCATATCGTCCAGCAGAAACTCTATCGTTCTCGGGTAGTAAAAGTGCTCCAGTTTATGGATGCGTGCCGCAAGATCGTTGGGCGCATCTGTTGGCAATACTTCGCAATAAGCCTGGGTAATGGTGGCGCCATTGTCGTATACTTCATCTACCTGGTGTATGGTAATGCCGGATTGCTTTTCTTTTTTAGCAATAACTGCCTCGTGCACATGACGGCCATACATACCCTTGCCACCGTAGTTGGGCAGCAACGCAGGGTGTATATTGATGATCTTGCCTCTGAATGCGGCAATGATATTTTCCGGTATCTTCCACAGGAAGCCAGCCAGTACAATGAGTGAAGGTTTAAGGTCTGCCATCTGCTCCAACATCATGGCCTGGCCATAAGTGCTTTTATCCACCAGCAGGAAGGGTATGCGTTCGCGCTCTGCAATGCCTATAACCCCGGCCTGTGGTTTGTTGCACACTATCAGTGACACACGTGCTTTACCATTGGCTTTAAAATGATCTATGATGGCTTGTGCATTGCTGCCCGCTCCCGACGCGAAGATGATGATATTTTTCATTTTAAGTCAAAAGGCAAAAGTGAAAACCTGAAAGTGTACCTGTGTATTACGCCCGGGCTACTGCTTTTGATGCAGATAGCGTTTTTGCGGTTGTTTCTGTTTTAGGTTCTTTCTTTATTACGCCGGCAAATATCAGCCCCAAAATGGCTATGCCGGCAATAATGCGGTAAACGCCAAATGCGCGGAAACTGTGCTTCTGTACATAGGTAATGAACGAACGGATAGCCAGCACAGATACCACGAAAGAGATCAAACAGCCCACCAATAGGATAGACATGTTGGATGTATCGTGGAACACCTGAGGCGTTTCTTTGTAGGTATCTAAAATATCTTTTGCAGTAGCGGCGGCCATGGTAGGTACTGCCAGGAAGAAAGAGAACTCTGCAGCTGTCTTTTTATCCAGTCTGGCTGCCATGCCGCCAACGATGGTAGATGCACTACGGCTAAGTCCCGGAAACAGGATAGACAGTATCTGGAAGAGGCCGATCTTCAATGCCTGTCCATTGGTTATATCTTCATCATTGTGCGTGGTAGACCTTTTAAAGAAGTTGTCTATAAAAAGCAAAAGAATACCACCCAGCAGGGTGACACAGGCTATTATAGTAACATCGCCCAATACTTTATCTATATGTTTCTTAAGCAGTGCGCCAAATACCAGGGCCGGTGCCACAGCTATGATCAGTTTTACATAGAATGCGATACCCTTGAAGTTGAGGAACTTTTTCCAGTAAAGCACCAGCACGGCCATGATAGCAGCAAACTGGATAACGATATCGTACATGTTGCTGAACGGCTCGTGCGGGTCCATACCCATCAGGGCCTTGGTAAATTTGATATGCGCAGTAGACGATATGGGAAGAAATTCCGTTACGCCTTCCACAATAGCTATAACTATTGATTGTAACCAGGTCATTAGCTTATGGTATGTTTATGTATTTATGAGTTTGCAAAGATAGCTGCCATTGCGGATGCTGTTGTATATATTCCGTTATCAGGGGTGTCATGGCATCACGCTTGCTCCATTCGGGTTGCAGGTACAGCAGGCAGCCTTTGGGCACTTTGGCCGCGTGTTCTTCTGCCCACTTAAAGTCGCTTTTGTTGAATACCACCACCTTCAGTTCGCTGGCCTTATCTAATGCCTGTTGTATCGGTGCCTTGAATTTTTTGGGTGATAACGTTACCCAATCCAGGTCGCCGGAGAGCGCTGATGAGCCTGAGGTTTCTATGTGTGTGGCTATGCCTGCCGCATGCAGGGCTGTTGTCAGCGGTACAAGATCGTGCATGGCAGGCTCGCCGCCGGTTATCACCGCTATACGGCCGGGGTGGGCCGATGCAAAGTCTACTATCTGTTGTACAGTAAGTTTCGGGTGGGCATCAGCGTCCCAGCTTTCTTTTACATCGCACCACACGCAGCCTACATCGCACCCGCCCAGGCGGATGAAATAGGCAGCTTTGCCGGTATGCAGGCCCTCGCCCTGTAAGGTGTAAAAGTGCTCCATTACAGGGTACTGTACTGTATATATATCTGTATTACTCAAAATGTGCTTCTTAAACGGTCTCCTTCGCTTTTTGTTTAGCGGCGAGCAGTGTGTTCTTCATCAGTCCGCATATGGTCATCGGGCCTACACCACCAGGTACCGGTGTTATATAGCTGGCCACCGGCGCTACGTTTGCATAGTCTACATCGCCCACCAGGCGGCTGCCGCTTTTCTTGGTAGCGTCGGCTATGCGGTTGATGCCAACGTCTATGATAATGGCACCAGGCTTTACCATATCTGCCGTTACAAAGAAAGGCTTGCCTATTGCGGCTACGATCACATCGGCAGTGCGTGTTATCTCTGCCAGGTTTTTTGTGCGCGAGTGGGTGAGCGTTACTGTTGCATTGCCGGGGTTGGTGTTGCGGCTCAGTAATATGGTCATTGGTGTACCTACAATATTGCTACGGCCTATTACCACGCAGTGCTTGCCTGCCACATCTATATTATAGTGCTCCAGCATCAGCATGATACCGTAAGGCGTAGCCGGCAAAAATGTAGGCTGCCCCAGCATCATTTTGCCTTGTGATATAGGGTGAAATCCGTCCACATCCTTAGCCGGGTCTATGGTATTGATGATGACATCACCAGAGATATGGTCGGGTAGGGGCAACTGCACCAGTATGCCATCCACATCTTCGTTATCATTCAGTTTTTTTACTTCATTGATCAGTTCTTCTTCCGTAATAGACGGTTCGAAACGGAGCAGGGTAGATGCAAAACCCAGTTCGGCACAACTCTTTACCTTATGGCCTACGTAGGCCTCGCTGGCGGGATTATTGCCTACAAGAATAGCAGCAAGATGTGGTTTTTTGCCGCCGGTTGCCTGCCAGTCTATAACGTCTTGTTTTATTTGCTCTTTTATGTGAGCGGATACGAGGTTGCCGTCAAGTATTTGCATACCACAAATATAAACAATTGCCGGTGGTTTTTGCGAAGTACTGAGCGCAGGCTTAGCTATGAGTGCTCAATTTGTTATAGGTGATCTTAGAAATGTTGCCAATGGTGGCCGACAGATTTTTAAGGTCTGTGCCCCTGGTCATTACAGTGATCAGGTAAGCATTATTGTTTATGTATACTATGCCCGTTTCATGCAGCTCATGTTGCTGCTGATTGCCGGCTTCGCCAAATTTGTGCGCGATCCTGACGTTTGCCGGAAGCCCGCTGACCAGCCCGGCCTTGAAATTGCACTGTGCGAGCAACGACGTGGCATATTCGGACTCTGTAATTGTGAGGTAAGATGCATTATATAACGCGGCCATGAATACAGAATAGTCGCGCGGGCTGATGGTATAGGTGAGGTAACTGGCCGCATCGGATTTAGGAGGTGTAAGACCCACATCAGAAAATACTTTTACCAATACCTGCGGATCCATGCAGCCGTTGAGCAGTTGCGTGGCATTATTATCGGAATAAGCGATCATATAGGTCAGCAATTCTTTCACGGTGTATGATTTCCCTGGCTCAATGGTTTTGGTGGCATAGGTTTGCGGTACATTGACAACATGCTTCTGGTCAAAAGTTATTTTCTTATTCAGTAATGCGGGATTTCCTTCAGCCATGCGAAGGATGGTAAGCATTATAGGTAGTTTGAAAAGAGAACCGGGAAGATAGGTTTCGCCGGGATTGATATATGTCCAGTCGCCGGAAGCAAATTCTTTTATGTACACCGATGCGCTGGTGATCATCCCTCCCTGTTTCTGGTTGTCTATGTAGTTGAGTATCTCCTGCTTCAATGGTGCCAGGCTCTGTGCTTCGCACTCGGGAGTTTCGTCCAGTAAAGGTTTGATGTATTGGTATCCTTTCAGGCGGGCAGCAGTATAGTTGCAGTCCTTGGCAGCACTTGTAGCGACGGCACTTTCAGAGGCTTTTGCGTGAGATGCAGAGTATATCCTGGATAGCCAGAATGTGGCCCCGCTTGCAATAATGCAAAATGTTACAGATGCGACAAGAGAAACTTTTTTGGTCAGCAAGGCAATGTTGTTTTTTGCGTTAGCGTAAAAGAGTAATAGTAGGCGTGTTTTCTGGCGGAGATAGTGGCAGGCATTGCCGAACACTAGGATCGGTACTGGTTACAGTGCCTCACCGTGTAGTTTATCGTATACTAAACGGGAAACGTTAGCAAGTACATCAGCCTGCTTTTTTATATCGTTTCCCTTCGTCATTACCGTTAGCAGGTAAGCAGTACTGCCAATATATATAATGCCGCTCTCGTGCAGCTGATGGCCGTCGCTCATGCCTGCCTCGCCAAACTTATGCGCCAGCTTTACACCTGGTGGCAGATCTCTTGCGAGCCCGTCCCTGAATGTACTTTGCGCTAATAAAGAGGTCGCATATTCAGAAGCTGTAATTGTGAGATAAGAGCCATTATAGAGATCAGCGAGAAAAGCAGAAAAATCATGGGCGCTAATAGTATATTCAAGAAACTTTTTACTATCGGTAATATCTGGCACCGGAAGTTTCAAGTCAACAAACATTTTCCTGAATATATTAATGTCAATGTTTGCGGAGAGCATCATTGCAGCTGCATTATCTGAATTGGCGATCATAGATGCCAATAGTTCTTTTACGGAATAACTTTTGCCTGGTGTTATACCTGGGCTGTTATAAGTTTGTGTCATTGGTTTTACAACCTTTGGGTCGTAGATGAGCTTTTTCTCCAGGAACGACGGGTTGGTCTCTGCCATTTTCAACACACACATCATCACTGGTACTTTAAGAAGGGAGCCCGGGGTATATTTATTTTCCGGGTTAATGTATACCCAGTCATCGCTGGAGAACTCCTTGATATATACAGACGCTGAGGAAATGACACCACTTTGCTGTTGCGCATTTATATAATCGACTATCTCTTGCTTAAGGCCCGACAGGCGTTGAGATTCACATTCCGGTGCCTGATCCAATAATGGTTTTACATACTTATAGCCGTTTAGCCTGTCAACAGTATAGTTACAATTGGCCGTACTTACTTTAGAGGCATTTTCTACCGCACTCACCGCTGGTGCAGAACATATGCGAACAAATATAAAACTGGCTATACTACATATAGCGCCCAATACTATTGTATAAACAATAGGGATCTTCTTCTTAAACAAACTCATAAAAAGGCTTTCAGGTGGTTACAAGGGGCTATTCACTATATTATAACTGTATGTATCAAAGTTACTTATACTTGCTCTATACCAATATAAAAAGGGGTTAGCAGAGACATATAAAAGCACATTTTTGTAAACAATTGAAAATCAATGATTTTTTGTTTTAAGTAATATTCATATAACAGCAAAACAAGGGGTGAACGTACATATAGCTTACTTTTGAGAAAAATATTAAGATGAAGAAACTAATCCTGTCTCTGCTTATTCTGTTGCCCGCAACAATTTTTGCGCAGATACCAGCAGGCTATTACAACAGTGCTGTTGGGTTGAGTGGCCAGCCACTGCGCGTGGCATTACGTAACATTGTCAGGCCGCATACTATGCTCAGCTATACGCCAGGCTTGTGGAATGCGTATAGTACCACAGATGTAAGGGCTGATGGTAAACTGTGGGATATTTATTCTGATATACCGGGTGGTACTCCTGCTTATCTGTACGTCATCGGGCCAACATCATCGGGCGGTAACCAGTGTGGTAGCGTTAGTCCTAGTGCTGAAGGTAGTTGCTACAACAGGGAGCATACCTGGCCACAAAGTAAGTTCAACAGTGATACGCCTATGCAGAATGATCTGTTCATCGTTTATCCAACAGATTATTTTGTGAACAATCAACGTGGCGACCTGCCTTATGGCAAAGTGGGTTCTGCCAGCCAAACATTTACAAACGGAAGTAAAATAGGTAACAACATATATACCGGTGCACCAACAGGCAACTGCTATGAGCCGCTCGATTCTTTTAAGGGCGACCTTGCGCGCAACTATTTTTATGTGGCCACCTGCTACTGGGGCGCAGATAGTGCCAGCTTTGTGACCTGGGAAATAGCATATGGCCTCACCTTCAAACCATGGGCTGTAAACATGTTGCTGGAGTGGCACCATAACGACCCTGTAAGCCAGAAGGAGCTCAACCGGAATAATGCGGTGTATGCATTGCAGCACAACCGCAACCCGTTCATAGATCACCCGGAGTTTGCAGACTGCATCTGGGGTACTTCCTGCACCTGGGTGGGCATACCCGATGCCAACAACCCACTGAATACTGTTGTGGCGTTCAACAACCCAATGAACAATATCATGCTCATTAACTGGAATAATGTAGCCAATGATGAAGTGACAAAGGTGACCATATTGAACATGGCCGGACAGCAACTATATACCAACAGTGATATGCCGACAACTAAAACGCTGGCAGTTAATACTGCTACATGGGCAAGAGGCATCTATGTAATAAGGATGCAGGGCCATAACAGTATAGAGAGCCGTAAGGTTGTTGTGGAATAAGAATACAGGTTGAAAATTACAAATAGAAAGGGCGGCTAAATTTTCTTTAGCCGCCCTTAGTGTTTGAAATATCAGCATTAGTAACCAAATATCTCTTCCATGGTCAGCTTCTTCACCTCACCCACTTTCTTAATATCGTCAGCATTCAGTTTGGTCTCCGACGCTACCAGGCAGTAAGTGTAAGGCTTGTTGGCCATATTAGCGGCATGGAAAGCCTTCAGGTCGTTGTAGGACAGTTTGTCGGCATTGTCGTATACACGCTTGCGTATGTCTTCGTGCAGGCCCTTGCGTTCGGCGTTGATGTAGTTGTAGATAATGCCATCCTGCGTGATGCGCTCTGTTTCTATGCCTTTCTTCAGCGATGCACGTGCAGCCAGTACATTGTTCTCTACTGAAGGCAGATCGTTAAGCAGTTCATTCATTGCTTTTACGGCTTCATTGAATTTATCGGCCTGGCAGCCTACGTAGGCGGTAACCATATACTGGTCGTCCTTTTTGTCAGGCGCGGCATAAAATGCATTGGTAGAATAGGCCAGGGCCTTGCTCTCGCGTATGGTTTGGAATACCAGTGCGCCCATACCACTGCCAAAGTAATTGTTGAACATATCTATCACCGGTTGCTTATCGGCATCGTAACCGGGTACATTTCTTACCCAGCGTATCTCGCTTTGCACCATGTCGTAATTAGCAAACAGCACTTCGTTTTTAGTTTGCGTGGTAAAGGCGAACTCCTTAGGTGCAGGGTCGGCTTTGAACATCCCTGGCAGTTTGTGCGCACCTTGCAGCGATGAGGTGAGTACCGACATAGACGCCGGGCCATAGTACAATATGCGGTGGCTGTGGTTGAACATATCATGCAGCATATCAGTAAGTTCTTTACTGGTCAGGCTTTTCAACTCATCATTGGTCAGCACGTTGTTGAATGGGTTGCTGGCGCCGTAGCGGGCATAGCTGGTAAGGCCGGCCATTATCTGCGCTTTGTTGTTCTTGGCATCGGCACGGCTCTTGTTCAGGCGCGCCTTCAGGGCGGTGAGCGCCTGCTCGTCGGGCACACAGTGTGTCATCAGATCGTCGAACAAGGCAACAGCCTTATCAAAGTTTTCCTGCAAGCCTTCAATAGTAATGTTAGTATAATCGCCGGAGCTGTTCATGTTGAAGCTGCAGGCAAGTGTGTAAAACGCTTTAGAGAACTCCTCGGCTGTTTTACTGTCCGTGCCCAGGAACTGCAGGTAGTTGGCAGCAATGGCCAGGCGCTTGTCGCTCCAGTTGCCCATGCGGAAACGGTATGTCATGCGGAAGAGGCCATTGTCCGGGTTGTTCACATACAGTACTTCTGCAGGCCCTACGTTGCCCTTGCTCAGGTCTTTGTTGTAATCTACCCAGGCTGGTGCTATTGGTTTTACCTGCATATTGTTCACTTCCTTTACAAAGGCCGATTGTTTGCCTGCGTTGGTCTCTACCGGTGTGATAGGTGGCTTGCTCACTTTCAGCACGTTCTTGTCTTCTCCCTTACGCTTGTATACAGCTACGTAGTTATTGCCAAAGTACTTGTTGGCAAAGTCCATCACATCTTTCTTGCTGATGGCGCTCAGGCGTTCTATGTAGTCCACGTCATCTTTCCAGTCCTCCTCTGATGTAAAGGCATTCATCAGCGCACGTGCGCGGGAGTTGTAGTTGTCGTTCTGCTGCATCATGCCTTTCTTATTGTTGTTGATGATAGCAGTAAGCAAGTTGTCGTCAAAGTTGCCCTTCTTCAGGTTCTCTATTTCAGCAAGCATCAGGCTCTTTACTTCGTCCAGGCTCTGGCCGCTGGTAGGATTGCCCTGCAGGTACATGTAGCCATAGTCTATCAGTATATCAGCACTGGCACTGGCGCGCAGCAGCTTTTGCTTCTTCACCAGGTTCAGGTCGAACAGGCCGGCACGGCCGTTGGTGAGCACCTGGCCGGTAATATCGGCCAGTATAGCATCTTTACTGTGTATGCCCGGCATACGGTAGCCAATAGCCACAAACTCAGCATCAGGTCCGTTCACCTCTTTTACTACAGGTGCAGTTAAAGGTGCTTCGGGGCTGAAGGTGTATGGGGTGATCTTCTTAGAGCTAAGCTGCGAAAAATATTCATCTACCTTGGCTATCATTTCATCGGGCTCAAAGTCGCCAGATATGATGATACCCATATTGTTAGGCACATACCATGTATTGTAGTACTTGCGTATCTCGAGCAGCGATGGGTTCTTCAGGTGTTCTATAGTGCCAATTGTTGTCTGCTTGCCGTAGTTGTGATTCTTGAACAGGTTGCTCAACAACAGTTCCGATACCTTGCGGCCGTCGTTATCCAGGGAGCGGTTCTTTTCTTCATATACAGCTTCCAACTCTGTATGGAAGATGCGGAACACCGGACTGCGGAAACGCTCATACTGCACTTTCAAAAACTTGTCTACAGAGTTGGCCGGTATATCTTCTGTGTACACAGTTTGTTCGAACGATGTAAACGCATTGGTACCCTTGGCGCCCATAGACGACATCAGCTTGTCGTACTCGTTGGCAATGGCAAACTTAGCTGCCACGCCCGATGTGGAGTCTATCCGGTGATAGATCTCTTTACGCTTGGCTTCATCTGTAGTGTGGTTATACTCTTCGTACAGAGCATCTATCTTTTCCAGCAGAGGTTTTTCCTTACTGTAGTCGAGCGATCCATAGCGGTCTGTGCCCTTGAACATCATGTGCTCCAGGTAATGTGCCAGGCCGGTATGATCGGCCGGGTCGGTCTTACTACCGGCCTTGGTAGCAATATATACCTGCATGCGTGGTTCCTTCTTCGTAGGGCTGAGGATGACCGTCATGCCATTCCTAAGTGTATAGAACCGGGTCTGCATGGGGTCGTTAGTTACATAACGATACTTATACCCGCCGCTCTTACCGTCTTTCCATTCGTGCTCTACCTTAGCAGACACACTATTGAACGCAGCCACCGCCAGCAGTAGCGATGCTATTTTAAGGTTCTTCATTGTTGGAGTGTTTGGAGGTAAGATACGGGTTTTCAAATAAAAAATGCCCGCAAGTTGCGGGCATTTTCAGTCGTTTATTGATGTTGCTATTAGTAGCGGTACATATCTGTTTTGAAAGGACCTGCAACCGGTATGCCCAGGTATTCGCTCTGTGCAGTGGTCAGTTCGTCCAGCTGAGCGCCAACCTTAGCCAGGTGCAGGCGGGCAACCTTCTCATCCAGGTGCTTAGGCAGCACATACACCTTGTTCTCGTAGTTGCTGTGGTTCATCCACAGTTCTATCTGAGCCAGTGTCTGGTTGGTGAAAGAGTTACTCATTACAAAGCTTGGGTGACCAGTAGCGCAGCCAAGGTTCACCAGGCGGCCCTCTGCCAGGATGATCACATCCTTACCTTCTATGTTATACAGGTCTACCTGTGGCTTGATGGTATCCTTAGTGTGGCCATAATTGCCATTCAGCCATGCCATATCTATTTCGATATCAAAGTGGCCGATGTTACAAACGATAGCCTTATCCTTCATCAGGCGGAAGTGCTTTTCTGTGATCAGGTCGCGGCAGCCTGAAGCGGTAACAACTATGTCTGCTTCTTTAACTGCATCTTCCATGCGCTTTACTTCGTAGCCGTCCATAGATGCCTGCAGTGCGCAGATAGGATCGATCTCGGTAACGATAACACGAGCACCTGCACCACGCAGAGATGCTGCAGAACCCTTACCTACGTCGCCGTAGCCACCTACAACTGCTACCTTACCAGCCATCATTACATCGGTAGCGCGGCGGATAGCATCCACCAGGCTTTCCTGGCAGCCGTACTTGTTGTCAAACTTAGACTTGGTCACAGAGTCGTTCACGTTGATGGCAGGCATTGGCAATGTGCCTTTAGCCATGCGCTCGTACAGGCGGTGTACGCCGGTAGTTGTTTCTTCGCTCAGGCCTTTAATGTGATGCACCAGCTCAGGATATTTATCCAATACTATGTTAGTGAGGTCACCACCATCGTCAAGGATCATGTTCAGCGGACGATCTTCGCTGCCGAAGAACAGTGTCTGCTCTATGCACCAGTCAGCATCTTCCAGGCTCTGGCCCTTCCATGCAAATACGCCTATACCGGCAGCAGCTATTGCAGCAGCGGCCTGGTCTTGGGTAGAGAATATGTTACAAGAGCTCCAGCGCACTTCTGCACCCAGGGCTACAAGTGTTTCTATCAATACAGCAGTCTGTATGGTCATGTGCAGGCAGCCGGCTATGCGGGCACCTTTCAGTGGTTGTGAAGCACCATATTCTTCACGTAGTGCCATAAGGCCGGGCATTTCAGCCTCAGCAAGCCTTATTTCTTTACGTCCCCACGCTGCCAGGCTGATGTCAGCCACTTTATACGGCATTTTCAGATCGATCTTTGAACCTGTCATTGTACTCATATAGATTAAAACATTAAAAAATTTGCACAAAAGTAGGGAAACTGATATTATAAACCATTGCCGGTATGTTAATAGTTATTGTACTTGTCTATCCTTCCATTGATACTTCCCTATAAAGCCCATAAGTCCTGCGGCCACTATATAAGCTATATGCAAGGGCTGCAGGAAGGGAAAGTAAACCTGCACCCACTCCTTGTGAAAAAAA
This sequence comes from Chitinophagaceae bacterium, assembly GCA_947455215.1. Classification (GTDB taxonomy): domain Bacteria; phylum Bacteroidota; class Bacteroidia; order Chitinophagales; family Chitinophagaceae; genus Flavipsychrobacter. The sequence goes on along the minus strand of CANGNA010000039.1, from coordinate 14,854 downwards.
CGAACTACGGGCCGCATGTACAAATACTCTGCCAGGGCTTTTACTGCCAGCATAGCCAGCGCAACTATCCAGTATACAGTGTCGAACAGGCCTGCTACTATTAATAAAGGGAAGGCAAGGTTATACAGGTATACCAGCATCAGTACACTTGTCAGGCGGTGGTCATTATACTTACCGCTTTTGGACGCCCATCTTATACGCTGCTGAAGAAACGCCTGCCATGTAGGCTGGGGCAGGGTAGTAACTATGGCTTGTTGAGATTTTAAATAAACAATGTTGCCCTTTACTTCAGCTATCTTGTTCATCAGCAGGTAATCGTCGCCCGAAGCCAGCTTGTCTATGCCTTCGTAGCCATTTATCTGTTCAAATATCTTTTTGGTAAAAGTAAGGTTGGCGCCATTGCTCATCCGGCCCATCTGCATGCTATGTGCAGCAGCTGTTATGCCCTGCATGCTCATAAAATCTATCAGCTGGAAGACAGGCAGCAACCCGCCGGTTGCATGAAACACTACCGGGGCCACTATCATATCGGGCTTCGTTTGTTCATACGTAGCGGCTATGCTTTTCAGCCAGGCATTGGGGGCTACGCAATCGGCATCTGTGGTCACGATCAGTTCATTGGAGGCATGTTGTATGCCCAGGCTCAGCGCTGCTTTTTTATAGGCATTCAGCTGTTTATCGCCTATATGCTCCGCCAGCGATAAGTAGCGCACGCCAGCCGTATTGTATGCAGATACTATCTGCGCAGTATCATCGGTAGAGTGGTCATCCACTACAATTACTTCCAGCAGCTCCCGCGGGTATACCTGGCTCAGTATCGCATCTATACAGGCGCCTATATTACTTTGCTCATTGCGTGCAGGCACTACTACAGATATTCTTGTTGTGGGCACAAAGTTCTCCGGCAGGCGCACTTCATGTTGTTTCTTCCAACCCTTGCTATATACTATCATCAGCCACACGTAGGCCAGTGTTATTGCGCTGCATATGGCTATTACTATGGTCATTATTTTCAGATCAGTGTTTGTGCTATTCCTTTTGCCGTTTCGGGTGTTATCACCCGGTGTCCTTTGTTCAGTGTGATCACGGTCACCTGCGCTAGGTTGCGGGCAAATCTATGCCCCAGCTCAGCAGGAATAACTTTGTCAAATTTACCCATTACCAGGTTGATATGTATGTTATACTTCCTGATATTGGTTTTAACCTTGGATAGATCCGGGATCAGCTTCCTCATGGCCGGCCATATCAGGCCCAGCTTCTTTCGGTTGGCCTCGTCGCCGGTGTAGTATTGTACAAACTTGTATTGCCAGTCGGTTATCGATTTCCGGGCCTTCAGCCACTCTACTATTTTCATATACCTGCCGGGGCTGCTCAGCATATTTCTGAACAAGGCTGCACCAATAATAGTGCGGTTAAAGAAGATATAATAACCATTAGGTGTAAGGCCGTCGCTCGCTATAAGCGTTACCTTGTCTACGTTTTGCGGCATCAGTTCTATAATGTTCAGGCATACCCGGCCACCCATGCTATACCCCAGCAGCGATACCTTGTCAGTGCCGTGCTCCCGGAGCAACTGCCCGGTAATTGCGCCCAGCATATGTTTGGTAAAAGGATTGTCGGGTGGCCAGTTGCTTTGGCCATGGTGTGGCAGGTCTACCAGCAGACAGGTATATTCTTCTGTCAGGTGATGTGCCACATCCAGCAGGCTGTGTGCACTGTGCCCATAGCCGGGAAAGCCCAACAGCAACCTGCGGCCCTTACCTGTCTTCAGGTAGTGCATCCGTAGATTGCCAACGCCTATATAGCCCGACTCATGTTCCATCAATTTTATTTATACCGGATAGGTAGTGCCTTCTATTGTAGCCATGGCGTTCTCAAAAATGGTCCGCGCCTCCTCCTGGAAAGGTGTAATGTCTTTATACTTCGATGAAAAATGTCCCAGCAGAAGTTGCCCTGCATTAGCCATTTTAGCCATCTGCGCGGCTTGCATCGACGTGCTGTGAAACCTCGCCACGGCCTTCTCCACGTCAGCGTGCAGGTAGGTGCTTTCATGATATAGCACATCTGCATTTTGTATGTAGGGCAGATAGCTGTCGGAAAACAATGTGTCGGCACTGTATGCATAGCGCCTTGGCGGTAGCGATTCCGCAGTTACCAGCTCATTGGGCACCACTGTGCCATCCGGGGCTACATAATCTTCGCCCAGTTTCAACGGACCATAAAATGTTTTGGGTATGCCGTAAGCTTCGCACTGGTCTATCAGCAGCCGGCGCCTTGCATTCTTTTGTTCTATCACAAAGCCATGGCACGGTATGCGATGCTGCACCGGGAAGCAGCTTATTTTAAAATAGGTGCCGTCGCTGATTACGCCCGCACCATCAGGCAGCGTATGGAAGTGCAGTGGGAATTCAAACTGATGGCCCCCTGCGTGCATCATTGCGTCCACTATCGGCTCCAGCTGCTGCGGGCCATATATATGCAGTTCGTCCTTGCGCCCCTGCAGGCTCATGCTATTCAGTAAGCCCGGCAGTCCAAAGTAATGGTCGCCGTGCATATGGCTGATGAGTATATGGTGTACCCTGCGCCACTTAATACCATAGCGCTGCATTTGCACCTGCGTGCCCTCCCCGCAGTCTATTAATATGATCTCACTACTCAGCTCTACAGCCTGGCACGTAGGGTGCCGCCCGAATGCGGGTAGTGCAGAATTATTTCCAAGTATAGTGACGTTCAAAAATCAGAAGTTAAGAGTTAAAACGTAAAAGTGTTTAAGCGCATTAAAAATATTGAGCCAGCTACCGTCTGACTACGGATGAATCCCGGGAATCCTTTAATGCTGAAAATCATAGTTCAGGCAATCACTCCTCGCTCAACAGATCCCGCTCCAGTATTTCCATGCTGATGATGTCTATCGCCTCTATCATCTTGGGCGCTACATTCAGCAGCAGGTCTGTCTCGTTTACTTTCATTTCATTCATCACCGCAGCGCTCAATCCGGTAAATACTAAAGATCGTTCGTTGCTGTAACAGTCTTCGTGTAGCTTAACCAGCAGTTCAAGTCCTGGTTGGTCGGCATTTTTTATATGTTGTAAGTCTATAATGAAGTTATTACTGCCGTTTTGCCGTGTCTCTTCGCATTTAGCAGCAATATTGTCAGCTAAAGCCGCGTTTAGATCATCGGCAACAGGTATAATAACCGTAAAATTATCTTTGGTATCAATTTTGAACTCCATCCATCAGAATTTAAGTTCTTAAAAATAATACATCTGCACGTATCTTACGTATATTAGTAATCAGGAACAGTTTTTGTACTGATTACGTTACAGCCACAGGCATCGATGATATTAATACTATTATAGGCGCTTACTATTCAGAATTGTTACTTTAATCCAGTAATTTTATAAAAACCAAGGGAAAAATATATGGACTCTAATTTTTCGCCTAAAGTAAAAGAGATCATCTCCTATAGCAGGGAAGAGGCACTGCGCTTAGGAAATGACTTTATAGGCACAGAACATTTACTGTTGGGCCTTATCAGGGAGGGCGATGGCCTTGCACTCAGGGTATTGCAGACAATGCAGGTTGATCTTTTTGAACTCAGGAAAGAGCTTGAAGTAGCTATAAAAGATAAAAACAACAAACCGCTGGCTAACATTAATAGTCTGCCGCTCACCAAGCAGGCAGAAAAGGTTATCCGTATCACGGTTTTGGAAGCAAAGTCATTGAAAAGCTCCAGTGTAGAAACGGAGCACCTGATGCTGTCTATTTTGAAGAACAAAGAGAACGTAGCAACGCAGATACTCAATCATTACGACGTTGATTACGATCGCTTTAAAAACGAACTGAGCATCCTGCAGGGCAATACGCCGAGCGCAGATTACGGTGATCCGGGCTCTGAAGAGTTTGAAGACGACGAGGAACGCCGCCAGTTCCAGCAGCAGCGCAAGCCGCCTGTTGGCTCGGCTAAGTCTAAAACGCCTGTGCTCGACAATTTTGGTCGCGATATTACCAAGTTTGCTGAGTTAGGTACATTGGATCCTATTGTGGGTCGCGAAGAAGAGATAGAGCGTGTGTCGCAGATACTCTCCCGCCGCAAAAAGAACAACCCTATATTAATAGGTGAGCCTGGTGTGGGTAAAACAGCTATTGTGGAGGGTCTGGCCCTGCGCATCGTTCAGCGTAAAGTATCGCGCGTATTGTTCGATAAGCGCGTCATCAGCCTCGACCTCGCTGCACTGGTTGCCGGTACAAAATACCGCGGTCAGTTCGAAGAGCGCATGAAGGCGATAATGAATGAGCTGGAAAAGAACCGCGACGTTATCCTGTTCATCGATGAGATACATACAATCGTAGGTGCTGGTGGTGCTTCCGGTTCGCTCGATGCGTCCAACATCTTTAAGCCGGCTCTCGCAAGGGGAGACCTGCAATGCATTGGCGCTTCTACATTGGATGAGTATCGCCAGTACATAGAGAAAGATGGTGCTTTAGACCGTCGTTTCCAGAAGGTATTGGTAGAACCACCAAGTGTTGAAGAAACAATTACTATCCTCAATAACATTAAGGCCAAGTACGAAGACTTCCACAACGTTGTTTACGATCAGGAGGCCATCGAAGCCTGCGTAAAGCTAAGCGACAGGTATATGACCGACCGTCTCTTACCAGACAAAGCCATCGACGTGCTCGACGAATCTGGCGCAAGGGTACACCTCAAGAACATCAACGTTCCTGAGAATATACTGGAGCTGGAGAAGAAGATAGAAGAGATCAAGCAGGAAAAGAATAAAGTAGTTAAGAGTCAGCGCTTTGAAGAAGCAGCAGCACTCCGCGACCGCGAGAAACGCCTGGGCGAAGAGCTGGAGCGTGCCAAGCTGGAGTGGGAGGAAGAAGCCAAACACAAGCGCTACCCGATAAATGAAGAGGCCATTGCCGAGGTGATACATATGATGACAGGCATACCTGTGATGCGTATGGTGGAAGCCGAAAGCGACAAGTTGCGCCGTATGGGCGAAGACCTGAAGGGCTCAGTAGTAGGTCAGGATGATGCGATACAGAAGGTGGTGAAGGCAATACAAAGGAACCGTGTAGGTCTTAAAGATCCGCGCAAACCCATCGGTTCGTTCATATTCCTGGGCCCTACCGGTGTAGGTAAAACAGAATTGGCCCGTACGCTCGCCCGCTACATGTTCGACAGCGATGATGCGCTGATACGTGTAGACATGAGTGAGTACATGGAGAAATTCTCCCTCTCTCGTCTTATAGGTGCGCCTCCCGGATATGTTGGTTACGAAGAAGGTGGCCAGCTCACAGAAAAGATCCGTCGCAAGCCATATTCAGTAGTGCTGCTCGATGAGATCGAGAAGGCGCACCCGGATATCTTCAACATCTTGTTACAGGTGCTCGATGATGGCCAGTTGACTGATGGCCTGGGCCGCAAGGTCGACTTCAAGAACACCTTGATCATCATGACATCGAACATCGGTGTTCGCCAGCTGAAGGATTTTGGTACAGGTGTAGGTTTTGCAACAGGTGCTAAAACAGCCAGTGCCGAAGAAAGCAGCAAAGGCGTGATAGAAAAGGCACTGAAGCGTACCTTCTCTCCGGAGTTCCTCAACCGTATCGACGATGTGATCATCTTCAACTCATTGGAAGAAGAACATATTGGCCAGATCATCGAGATCATCATGAAGGATGTACTGAAGCGCCTGGACGATCTTGGTTTCACCATGACATTGTCTAAAGAAGCGAAGAAGTTCATCGCAGAAAAGGGTTACGATCCTGCATTTGGTGCAAGGCCGCTGCACAGGGCCATCCAGAAATATCTGGAGGACCCGCTGGCGGAAGAGATACTCAACCATCGTATAAAGGCCGGAGATTCAGTTACCGCCGATTACGATGAGACCGAAAAGAAGATTGTATTTGTTACCGGCAGTCCGCAACCGGCTCCGGCAGCAGAGGCTAACTAATTGTAATTGTAAGAAACAAAGAAGCGGATCTCTTAGGGATCCGCTTCTTTCATTATTTAAAATTGTTTTTTTACCTGTACATACCACGGTAAGGATGTGGGCGCGGGCCATAACGACGAACACCCCAGTACCTGCTCTCTAAATTTTGATCGCGGCGCTTTAAACCCCAGTGCTTTTTTACTTTGTAAGGCGGGCTTACGAAAGATCTGTGATAAATGGATGGGGGGCCGGGGCGGAAACTGCAACTGCTTGCACCGCCAACTATCATCGCAAATGTGATCAGTAATAACAAATATCTCATCATTGCTAATTAATTGTGTATTCAGCCATTATGGCTTGTGCTGGCAAATATATCTTAATAATACCAAAAATTATAGTGGTCAGACAATTGAATGCCGGTTGGCATCTCCCCTTTATTTAACTTTGCTATTATGGATACCGGTGCAAAACTCAAACAACTGCTGGATAAGCGTATACTGATCATAGATGGGGCCATGGGCACCATGATACAACAGCATAAACTGGGCGAGAGCGACTACCGCGGGTTACGCTTCGCCGATTGGCACTGCGATGTAAAAGGCAATAACGACCTTTTGTGCCTTACCCAACCTGATATTATTAAAAATATCCATAAAGAGTATCTGCATGCAGGTGCTAACATTGTCGAAACCAATACTTTCAATGCCCAGGCAGTCTCTATGGCCGACTATGATATGCAGTCATTGGCCTACGAGATCAATGTGGCGGCGGCACAGTTGGCAAAACAGGCTGTAGCGGAATTCAAAGCCGAAGCCGGGGCCGATGCAGATGACCGGTTTGTGGCCGGAGCGATAGGCCCGATGAATAAAACACTCTCTCTTTCTCCCGATGTGAATAATCCCGGCTACCGGGCAATTACTTTCGATGAGGTGGCTGATGCCTATTACGAACAGATAAAAGGTCTGGTGAATGGTGGGGTAGATCTGCTTTTGGTAGAAACTATCTTTGATACGCTGAATGCGAAGGCTGCGATATACGCAATAAATAAATATTTTAAAGATAATAACATCAAATTGCCGGTTATGATATCCGGCACTATCACCGATGCTTCGGGCCGTACGCTAAGTGGACAGACGCTTGAAGCATTTTATATATCCGTAATGCACGCCAACCCTATAAGTATAGGATTGAATTGTGCATTGGGAGCTACGCAAATGCGTCCGCATATAGAAGAGTTGTCATATATAGCAGCATGTTATGTAACTGCTTATCCTAACGCAGGACTGCCAAACGCCATGGGCGAATATGACGAGACCCCTGCGGAAATGGCTGCCATTGTAGCCGGCTTCGCGTCAGAAGGATGGATCAATATGCTGGGCGGATGCTGCGGCACTACCCCGGCACATATTAAAAACATTGCTGATGCCGTGAAGCATATGGCCCCGCGCCACCTGCCTGTAAAAGAAGCCGTATAGGACATAAATATTTTTCTTTGCTTTATGCATAATGTGCTGTAAACGGCTATTTGTGGTGAACTCGTCTTGTTTTTCAGATTATTTTTTTATTTTTATCAGCTAAGCCAACTTTTGTAGAAAAAAGTCTGTCTATTATTCATTGCAATCCTTGGAAAAGCAAAATATATTATGAGAAATAAAATATTTTTTGTATTTTTTTTACTAATCGCTGCCCTTAAGCTGAATGCCCAGGTTACCGTAACCAGTAGTGACTCTATATCGTGCAGCCAGTTGTGTACTACGCTCACTGCCACGGTGACCGGCGATAACCCTACAAATACGGGTATCGATATGGATGACCAATATCCTGCAACACTGCAACCTATTGGTTTTACATTCAATTATTACGGAACTAACTATACATCTTGCGTGATCGGCCCTAATGGGACAATAGATTTCGACCTTACAGATGTTGGCATGTATGCCGATTATACGATAACGGCTAATTTGGCGTCAGATCCTACACTGCTCAATTCTATTGCCGGCCCTTATTGTGATATTGATATCACAGCAGGTGTTGGTGGCATTATCACCTATTCTACAACAGGTATTGCACCATTCAGGAAATTCATCGTAAGTTTCTGTAGTGACCCTATGTACTCTTGTACGACTCAGTTAACTACCACTCAGATCATTTTATACGAGACAACAAATATCATTGAGTGTCATGTCGGTCAGAAGCTGGTATGTGCATGGAATGGTGGCTACGCCATCATTGGTGTAAAAAACGCTACAGGTACGGCCTCTACAGCGGCTCCGGGTCGCGACTATCCTAACGTATATACTTGTACTAACGAAGCATGGCGGTTTACTCCCGATGCTACTTATGCAAACTATTCGGTGTCTTCTATCCCATATGCGCCTATTCCGATTCAGTCTTCATTAGTTTATTGGTACAATAGCAACACCAATGCGTTCCTCGGTACCGGCACGACCATGAGTGTTTGCCCTACTACTACTACTACCTACAGGTGTGGGGCATTGACGTGCTCCGATACGTCTTTTGCCTTTTATACAGTAGTTCCTTCTGCCACCGTTACCGGTAACTTCACTGTTTCTGCGCCAATACTTGCTTGTGGCAGCACCACATCTATCACAGTAAGTGGTATGATGCCGGATTCAGTATATACTATCTATTATACGTATAATGGTGTGCCGCAGCCACCTATCGTGGTAACAGCTTCACCCACAGGTACTGCTATCATTACCGGCGCCGCTGCAGGTAGCTATACCAATATGTACATAAGTCATGGTATATGTAACTCGGCACCTCAATCGCTGACGATCAATCCACCGCCAATAACTATTACTGCTACACCGCACAATCCAACGGTTTGTGGTTACCCTGATGGTTACATAGTCCTTACCGGGTATGTGCCGCTCACCAGTTACAACGTCTCGTACACGAAAAACGGTACGCCTGTCGCAGGTTCATTATATACCAGCGACGCTGCCGGTGCTATAACTATTTCGGGTTTACTTGCCGCTACTTACACCAACTTTATATCTACAGGTGGCCCTTGCCCGCCATCAACGGTAGCAGGTCCTGTTGTCCTGGTCAACCCTGCACCTCCAACGCTAACTGTCGATTCTGCGTTGGTTAAAACCTGCGTAGGTATACCGGCTCAACTGCATGCCTATTCTTCAACGCCCGCAATAACGGAATATTACTCCTGGTCGCCGGCAACCAATCTTAATAACGCTACTATCTCAAACCCGGTAGCTACGCCAACGGCTACGGGCAATATTACATATGTAGTTACCGGCACTACCGCGCCGGGTGTTGCCGAGTGTAACTCGACGGCTACAGTAACAGTTCATGCAGAGGGTGATTTCACGATTGTTACAGCTCCTGCAACAATCTGTTTGCTTACACCGCGCGTGCAGGTACCGGTTACCATTTCAGGCAGTACCAACGTGGAGTATCACTACTTGTGGACGCCTGGAGCGCCAGAAGTAGTTACGCCAACCAGCATGAACCCTACAATTACACCAAATACAGGTGGTCTGCACGTTTATACCGTAACAGGCAATTATGCCAACTGCCCTACATATACGCATACTTATTCTATCCAGGTCGATACACAGGCTCGTGGCATAGTTGTTAGGGATACAATATGTCTCGGCATGACGGATGTGATCGATATGTCTGCTTCAGGTGGTCCTGGTTATCATTATCAGTGGTCTTCAAACCCAACAGGTGTTGTTTTCAGTAACGATACTATTGCTGCGCCAACATTTGCACCTCCCGCTGTAGGTACATATACCCTCGCTACTACTGTAACATCGCCGAACAATGCAGCCGGCTGCGGAACGCTCGATTCCGTGTTCCTGCTGGTATTGCCCAATACATTAGCGATAACTCCGGTTGATACTGCTATATGTCTTGGCCAGGTGGTGCAGGTACAGGGTACTATCTTATATCCAAATCTCTTCACCTACCAGTGGCTGCCAACAGCAGGCATACCCAATGCCAACATCCTGAATGCATTGATCACTCCGGATACTGCTCAGGTATACACGGTGTCTGCATCATTCCACAGGTGTCCGGATATTTATGCAACATTGAACCTTGACGTACAGCCCACCCCTACTGTATATGTAGGCGGCAACAGGCCCGTATGTCAGTTCGATACGCTGCATCTACATGCATCCGTATCTCCGGCATGGTATAGTAATTATAGCTACTCCTGGACACCAGGCACAGTTTTGGATGATACAACTATGCAAAACGCTGTATTCACAGGTACTACTTCTACTAACGTAGTGCTTACAGTAACCACCCCTGCCGGCTGTACTGGCAAAGATTCCGCGTTTATAACTGTCAACAGCGGCAACTATGCATCTGAGCCTTCCGCCGATGATTATTGCCCGCACGATACCAAGCAGGTAACGATCAATACAACAGGGACTACGGCAACCTATCAGTGGTATCCGTCTATGTATGTGAGCGATAGTATGAGCTCGTCTCCGGTGATCAGCCCAATTACATCGCAGACATATACCATCGTAGGTACTTCTGCACTGGGTTGTCATGATACCACTTATTACACTGCCACAGTATTCCCTGAAGCTGTAATAGAACTGGGCGATTCATTGGTTCTGTTCCCCGGCGAGAGTTATGTAATGAATCCAATGACCAACTGTGTAGCCTACGTTTGGTTCCCGATCACAGGCCTCAGCAATCCATTCATTGCAGATCCTACGGCAACGCCGGATGTAAGCACCCAGTATATCCTTACAGGTACTACCGAGCATGGCTGTATTGCCCGCGATACTATATCAGTATACGTTAGCGACGAGTCTGTATACAATATGCCTAACGCGTTCGCTCCAGGCAGCACAGGTGGCAACACCAGCTTTAAGGTATACACACGGGGCATAGTATCGCTCAATTACTTCCGCGTATACAATCGCTGGGGTAACTTATTATTCGAGACAAAGAAGCTCAGCGAAGGCTGGGACGGCAACTATAAAGGAGAAGCACAACCAATGGGCGTATATGTGTACGACGTGCAGGGTGTGACCTCGTCCGGAAAGGTTGTACAGAAAACCGGTAATGTTACCTTACTCAGGTAAGGTAACATTACGGCTCTGCCGCATCCCTCTTTCCCTGTATTCTTTATCAATTTCGCTCTTAACCTCCGATAAAGAATAACATCATGAAACATCAACGTTTATTCTCTCTTTTAACCCTCTGTTTAGCAGTATCTAACACATTGTTGGCCCAAATGGTGGGCGATTGTGTGTTCCTGAAAGGTAAGTATGTAGAAGTGGGCATAGCCCCCAACGGCGGCTACGGAAGTACGTTGCCTGCTCCGTCCAACTATCACCCCAATCTGGCTGGTGCATCTTTTACTTTTTACGATCCCGGTTCCGCAACATCTACAACCAGTTCAAACCTGCTGGGTTTTGTGGCAGACTATGGGCGCGATGGCTGGACTACTGGTACACCAGGTTATTTCGGAGACTTCTATCTGCCGGGTACGCCTCAGGAAGGGTGGGCGGTACACGTGGGCGGGGTAGAGTCTGAAGCATACATACCCAATTACCAGTTTTCCTTTGGTCCTCCACCTACAGGTTTTTCTGGTACAGGTACGCTTACAGGCACCAACCTTACTTATGTAAATTCCGGAGGAGTAAGCCGGGGCATATGGCAGGGTAATGAAGGTGCTTTGCACATCCGGCAGACTACCACGCTCGATACCAATAAATTGTACTTCACTGTAAACGTAGTGCTTACCAATACTGGTGCAGCGCCACTGAATAACATTTACTACCTGCGTACCGTTGACCCCGATAATGAACAGACCCAGACAGGCGATTTCACAACCAGTAATACCATAACGTATCAATTGCCTAACCCGGGTAATAAGGTGCTGGTGTCTGCGGTGGGAACAGGTGCATTCGCCACCAATGCATACCTGGGCCTGGGCACAAAAGATTGCCGGGCTAAATGTGTCATTTACGACTTTGGCCTGGATCCCGGCGGTAATAGCCTGGACGCAATATATAACCAGACAGTAGCAGGTTATATGTATAACCAGGGTACTAACTATGTAAGCGACGTAGGTATAGGCCTCGTGTATAATATAGGTACTATAGCTGCCGGCGACAGTACATCGCTTACTTATGCCTACATTCTGAATGCAACATATATAGACAGTGCACTGGATGCTACACAGCCGCCTTTCCTGGTAAATACCATTTCGTTCAACTCGGGCGATACTATCAACATGTGTACCTACAACTTCGATACCGTACTGGTATCGTTGGGTAATGCTGCATTTTATCACTGGCAGTGGTCGCCATCTACCTATCTTACCGATACCACAGGCTGGTATAACGTGATACAGGCAGACAGCCTGAACACAACCATTACATATTCTATCACCGGTGTTAATATCTCCGGAGGATGTGACACCGTAAGATACCATCTCACCTTTACTCATGCACCCGTTACCATTGCCCTCGGCAATCATGATACGACGATTTGTTACGGCGAGTCCGTGAGTGCTTTGGTCTCCGGGCCGTCGCTACTCGACTATACCTGGTCGCCAACAACCGGCGTGTCTGACCCCAATATCATGAACCCCGTCATCACCCCATCCGTTTCGGCTACCTATTCGGTTACTGCATCGTCTTCGGAAGGGTGTACAGCCGAGACCAGGTCATTCACCATTAACGTCCGGCGACGTCCCGTCATCACATTCGATTCCTCCTATGTGCAAACCTGTGTAGGGATAGGTGTGCCCCTGCATGCCGCGGTATCGCCCACCGGGGTAACGTATAGTTATGCGTGGTCGCCGGCCACCTACCTCAGCAGTAACACGGTATCCAACCCTGTTGCTACGCCAACAGCCGTTGGGAATGTGATGTATACACTCACAGTTGCCCCATCAGACCTCGCACGCTGTACTGGCACCAACACACTTACCGTACATACCGAAGGCGATTTCACTATCAATACGCCTGATGCTGATATATGCCTGGGTTCATCCGTCAACCTTAGTGTTTCTGGCAGCGACTCCCTGCATTACTCCTGGACACCGGCTACAAATGTTGTTACATCTACCAGTCGCAATCCGGTCATCACACCGGCAGCACAAGGTTATTACACGTATACCGCTACTGGTTCGTATGCCAACTGCCCCGACTATCATCATGTATTCCATATACGCGTGGATACACCGGCGCATCCTGTTAATATTGTAGACACCATATGTCTTGGCATGACCGACAGCTTTGACGTTACTGTGCCTGGCGCTAATGGTACGGATAACTATTATCACTACCAGTGGACCCCGGCTGCCGATGTGAGCAACGATACCATCCCTAACCCTATAATTACGCCGCCAAATGTGGGCACGCACACTTATGTAGTTACCGTCAGGCCGCCGGCTAATGGCTGTTCTGTTAACGATATCATTACTATCGAGGTCTTGCCTAATGCCATATCTGTGCGTCCTACCGATACTGCCATATGCTTTGGCCAGGTAGTGCAGGTAATTGGCAGCGGTAATGCAGCATTCCAGTATCAATGGCTGCCTACAGTAGGTATTGCCAACCCTAATATCCTGAATACACTAATTGCCCCGGATACGTCTACATTCTATACAGTTGTGGCTTCGTTCCATCGTTGCCCCGATATGCCGGCCACACTCAACCTTACAGTTGAGCCCAACCCTATTGTTTATGTAGGGGGCAACAGGCCTATGTGCCAGTTCGATACATTGCATCTGCACGCCTCGGTAGCTCCGGCGTGGTATAGTGGATACATCTATTCCTGGTCGCCTGCTGCTGATCTGGATAATTCCACCACTGCAACCGTAGTGTTCGATGGCAGTGCCAATACTAACCTGGTGCTTACGGTAACAACACCGGCCGGATGCGTAGGAAAGGACTCTGCGCTCATATCTGTCTTGTCGGGCAACTTTGCTGCCATCGATCCGGATGGGGTGTTCTGTCCCGGCGATAGCCGTGTGGTCAATGTTACTGCTCCGGCATCATCCGGCTATCAATGGATGCCGTCGATGTATGTGAGCGATAGCGGTAGCAGTGCTCCGTTGGTTACTCCTGTAGCGTCTCAGACATATACCATCGTGGTTACCTCTGCAGCAGGGTGTACAGATACCCTCAACTGGACAGCTACTGTATACCCGGCGGCACTTATTTCCGTACCGGTTGATTCAGTAACACTGTATACGGGCGAGAGTTATCATATAGCGCCATATACCAACTGTGCTGCGTTTACGTGGTTCCCTCCTGCCGGGCTGGACAATCCATTTATATCTGACCCTACAGCCAACCCCGATGTGAGCACGCTGTATATTGTTACAGGTATTACAGAGCACGGCTGCGCAGCACGCGATTCCATATATGTATATCGTAGCGATGAGGCGGTGCTGGCTATACCGAATGCATTTGCGCCGGGCAGCAACGGCAACAACCAGTTCAAGCCGATCACCAGGGGCATATCTCAGCTCAATTACTTCCGCGTATATAACCGTTGGGGCAATGTAGTGTTTGAGACCAAAAAACTGGGTGAGGGTTGGGACGGAAGCTGGAAGGGTGAAGCTCAACCGTTCGGCGTTTACGTTTACGACATCCAGGCCGTAAGTCTTACAGGTAAGATCATCAATAAGAGTGGCAATGTCACTTTATTACGATAAGAAGGGCAATAAGTGATATTTTAACAAATTTTGACACTTTCGTTAAATTCTGTTAAAATATCACTATTTTTATATACGCCGAAATTACATTCTTTATGCTCCAACGTCTACTTAACATCTCACTTATTGCGTTGATCTTTTCTGCTACTGCCGCTCACGCACAGTTAGTAGGTACCAACGTCTTTCTGAAAGGACAATACCTTGAGGCCGGTATGGCCAAGAATGG
>CANGNA010000038.1 GCA_947455215.1 Chitinophagaceae bacterium | reverse complement strand
ATACCCACTATAGCGCCAAGTATTCTGCCTGCATTGTTAGAGCATTACTCTGTCAATTTCCCCGATATCCGCCTGGATGTTACCGAGATGGAGACCAATCGCATCATCACTGCCCTGCGCAACAATGAGATAGATGCCGGCTTGCTGAGTACCCCGCTCGAACAGAAGGACATCAAGGAATATCCCTTGTTTTACGAACCATTTGTTACCTACCTGCGCAACGATGATAAGCTGCTGGCGAAGCGCCTGCTGGACCCGGACGATATAGAGCTGGACCGCGTATGGATGCTGAACGAAGGCCATTGTATGCGCAACCAGATAATAGACCTGTGCAGCGACCAGGTACAGCGCCTGCAGGCCAAGAAGCCTTTCCGCTACGAGAGCAGCAACGTGGAAACACTGCGCCGCATGGTAGATAAGAATGGTGGCATCACCATACTGCCGGAACTGGCCACCAACGAGTTTGACGAAGACCGCATAGAGAATGTGCGCTACTTTGTAGAACCGGAGCCGGTGCGCGAGATCAGCCTGGTGACTAACGACCACTTTGTTCATTTTTCTATCCTCCAGTCTATGATGGACGAGATACTGAAGCTGGTACCTGAAAAAATGAGGGTACAGAAGAAGAACCGTAAAGTGCTGCGTATACAGAGCGCAAGGTTATAATTCAATAGTTTGCAAACTACTTACAAGTGCAGGGCCATGGCTCTGCACTTGTTGTTTTACCCCAATGGTATATGCATGTGTATTTTCGGCACGGCGTTTGCTTATAGTGTCAGGTATAACACACTATATATGCGTAAAAACCTACTTGCTGTTATCTTCTTACTGTCTGCATTGCAGGCCGGGGCTTTTGGTAGCCGGTATAGTAGTTCTTACGAACCTGGTGCATATATCTGTGGTGGTTTAGGCAGCATGATGGCGGGCAAAGACCCATTGGGGGGCGGAGTTGATGGTGGCGGGCAACCTCGCAAAAGGACGGTTGCTGGGTGGTGCTAACGTGGGCCTGTTTCGTGGCGCCAGCCAGGACAGTTATAACTATACCATACCCAATGCTAAATACAATTATCGCGCATATTCTCTCGGGTTTAATTTAGGTGTCCGCGTAACCCAGTCAGACAATTTCGATATGACGGTAAATTGCCTCTTTGGAGAGGAGATATTAGGTTTTGGTTACCGCGACACCGCTGCTAAAGACACCAGGTTCCATAGCCTGCTCAACAATGATCTGTGGTTTGTAAGGCCAGCGGTCAGCTTCACCAACAGGCGCAATTTTGAACTTACGGCATCTTACAACTTCCTGTTTACCGATGAACTCTTTGCGCCCGGCCAACTACAGTTTGGTGAGAATGCTTCCGATTTTAACGGTCCCATAGTATCAATGATCTGGATAACAGACCATAAATACCACCACTATCATCATCACTGTCATCGCGGCTGGTAGTAACGCTTTCACTATCTTCACCGTTATGACCAACATCCCGTTCACTGCCATAGATTGGACAACTGTTCCTAAGACCGAACACAAGGGTGAGACCGGTACTGCCTGGTGGCAAACGCTCCTATTCGATAATATACGTGTGCGCATAGTGGAGTATTCCGCAGGCTACCTTGCTGACCATTGGTGCCGGAAGGGCCATATCGTTCATTGTCTGCAGGGTACCTTCACCAGCCAGCTGCAAACCGGAGAACATATAGAACTTACAGAGGGAATGACGTATATCGTTTCCGACGAGCTTAGCGAGCATAGGTCCGTTACCACCCGGCCGGTAAAGCTACTCATCATAGATGGCGACTTCCTGAAATGTAGACCTGCCTGACTACTTTTTGATTTAGGTCAAAAGCTGAAGTGTATAGGGCAGTTACTTTTGGCATAACAAAATAGGAGCGCATATGAAAAGGATCGTCTTGTTATTTACGGTTATGGCGTTTGTGCTGTGTGCCTTGGTGATAGTTGCCAGGGCTATCGGGAAGCATCCGCTTAGTAAGGATTATACAGATAGGGCTGCCGGTGATAATGGTAGCTTTGAAGTAGCTAAGAATGGTTTGCCTGCCAACTGGTTGTTATACACGCAGGAGACTGCGGGCTCTGGCAGATTTACAGTAGCTGCCGACGAAGTGGTGGCACATACAGGCAAGCGATCACTGAAGATAGCGGTATTGCAGTGTTCTGCGGAAGGAGGGCGGTTCTCGCCGGGCTTGGCTCATGAATATGATGCTGCGCCGGGCAACTATGAGATCACTTACTGGACAAAGAACAGCGGTGCCCGCTATAAAGTGCAGGTAACGGGTGTTACTGCAATGGACCGGCGCCAAGGCCCAGTAGAGCAGCAGTTTCCACAAACCACAGACTGGACAAAACACACACTACACTACCAGTTTCCCGCCAATATGAAACGCATCCGCTTTGAATTGAACGTGCTGTCTGCCGGCACGCTTTGGGTAGATGATGTGCAGGTGATCAAACAATAATTGAACTCACTGGTTACAGTTTTACGAAGCGGAAGACGGCTATCTTGCTGCCATCGGCGGCGGTGATGCGTACGGCATAGTGGGCGGCAGGCAGTGGTGATGTGTTGAACTGCATGACGTTCTTGCCTTTGTAGCAGTACTGGTCGTTAAATCGGTCGACCAGTTTGCCCGACATATCATAGATAGCGATCTTCACCGTCTGGTCTTCCTTCAGGTAGAACTCGAAGTTGACAAAGCTCCATGCCGGGTTGGGGTAGATACTAGGCGGGCCGGTAGTAGTATCGGCCGGTGGTGTTTCCGGTATGCCGTAGTAGGGCGAATATATTTGCACCATGTAGCTGCCGTATCGCCTGTTCTTGCGGCCATAGATGCCCTCGGCCCATACCTCGCCTATATTGTTCCACTTTACCTGCGAGCCTGAATAGTCGCCCCAGCGTTGTTCTTTATCCGTCAGCATTTTTATCGTGCTGTCGCCGATGCGCAGCAGGGTAAGGCGCGAATGGTCGGTGCCGTTGAAGTACAGGCCGGCCATACCCGGGTAGGTCTTTGGCCCTGTGTAGTTGAACGTAATGATGCTATGGTTCTTACCATTCCTGCGGCCAGCAAAGGAGATGTTGGGGTAACCAAAGTCGAGTGTATCTATACTGATGAGTGTGCCGTGCAGCGATGGGGTGCCTGCTATATCGCTCATAACCCCATGGTATATGCCCGATGCGCCCGAAGCCGGATCGGCGCAGGTGGCCACCAGCTGTATCTCGTTGGCCTTAAGGTAGGCGCCCAGTATACGGCCATCGTTAGTGGCCAGGGTAATGGTGGTATCGGGCTGGCGGCCATTGGGTGGTACGCCATACTTCAGATCGGCCACAACGGGAGTAATGCTCAGCGGTGCTGAGCCGCCCAGTGTATCAGCCAGTTTTACCAGGAATACAGTATCATTCTGCACATCGAAGTTGCGGTCGGACAGGAAGTACTGCACATTGTCCAGCAAGGTATCTGCCGGCTTTACCGGGTGCAGGCAGCGTATGTTGCGGCCTGCGTAGTTCACGCCTTCGCGTATCTGGTAATCGAGCAGGGTATCGCCACGGTAACCTCCATATTTGTCGAACTGGTAAATGATGGTCTCCCTGAAGCCCTTTTGCCAGGTGCTATCGTACATGATCTTGTTGCCGGTAAGGAAGAAGTCGTGTTTGGTAAGGGAGATGGAAGGGTAGTCGAACCACGTGGTGTCGCCTTTATAGTTGCCATAGAACTTATAGAAGTTCCATGCGCCTGACGGGTCGGACGTTTTGGAGAAGCCCACTACAATATAATTATAAGCAGTAGTGCCGTTCAGCATAACAACTATGAACTTTTTGGCCTCGGGGTCGTAGATAACCTTTGGGTCGTAACGGTAGTCGTTATTCAGGTTGTTGAGACCCACTACTGCCGATAGTGCCTTGAGTGTGCGGCGATATACTATGTTACCGGTTGTAGGGTCGAGCACGTTCATAGATTGGTTGACCACAGATACTGCATGGTTGCTGTCGTCGATGGCCATATAGTTATCGGGCGGTATACCTGATATAGAGTCGGCCACGAAATGCTTGCCTACCACCAGAGTATCGTTATTGGTAGAAGTGTTGCGGTAGGCTACTGTGGCGCGCCTGTGCGGGAAGCGATCGCGTACCTGCTCTTTGGCCTCTTCTAATAGTTCCTGGTCTTCACCTTCGGGTTCGGGCATGGAGGCGTTGTAGATGGTCATGTTATATTTGTCCTCTACATCGCGCAGCACGGCGGTACCGCAAAGCTTTGCCTTGAGTATGCGTCCTTGCCCCTGGCAATGTGCCGCAGCCAGGCACAGCACCACCATTACAGTTAACCTTCTGATCATAGCCTAAAAATAAACAAACATATTGAGTTTGCGTATCTGCCGGTTTCTGCCGATAATTTAAAAATGAATGTTGCCGGCAGTTCTTACTTTAGATAGCAGTGGCAATGTGATTGATATTGAGGGGTCTGTAAATATTATTGATTTTTTACTTTCTGCCGATGTGGCAAAATTGCCGTTGCTTTCTGCCGGGGGTAATTGCCGGTGTTGGGGAATGTTTGTGGTTGTTTTCATAGTTAGAAACGGGGTTTGATCGGGTGTAAAGGTACGACGCGGAGCGGGCGGTTTCCAAAAGAAGATATGCACATATTTATCGGCTCAATGGCAGGATTGGCCGATAGCGTAATGTTGCTATACTAGGCACAAAACGCCGGACAGAATCCGGCTACCGGGTTGTGCCGCAGCTATAAGCGACTGCAAACAACGGAAACTACGCACGGCCCGGGGAAAATATTGATACGATTTAGCTACAAGTTTTTGTAGTAGAGTTGCGCTTTAGTGGCAATTATTAGTGGTTTTGCCACTGTTCAAATAATACGTTTATCGGTGGATATCATAATGATATACATTTGATCCGTGGTGTTTAGAATCAATATGCAGCGGTTGGGCAACTTCAATTCTTTGCTTTATAAATCGCTGGACGACAACGAGATCATTGGCTATTACGATAGTATAAAGCATGAGTATCACTTCAACACGCATACTGTTGAGGTAAGTATTTCTGAGCGATTATTGGCATTACTTCCCGGTAATGTAATCGACGGGCTGCTGTGTATTTAGCACGCAGTCTCGCTACCGGGTTCTGCCGGAGCTATAGGCGACGGCAAACGGTACGTGTGGTTGCACATTCTTGAACGAATACGTCCGCTTGTGGGCTATCAGTCTGGAGACAGGACAGTGGCGCTTTGGTTAGCACGTTTTTTTATGTCATTGCCGGAACACCGGACAATTGGAAAATTAAGAAAAGGACAAGCAGGGACCAGATGCTGCCATAGCTATGAGCGACGGCAAGTAGAAGGACCAGCGTAGCATGAAAATATTAAAGGGAGTAAAGAGCAACATGTGTCTCTTTACCCCCTTTAAGTAATGTAATGTAATGTAAGCTTATTATTGTTTTACAAACTTTGTGTTGGCGGTGCCGTCTTTGTTTGTTGTTTTCAATACATATACACCAGCCGGCAGCCTGCTGATGTTGATGTCGGTTTTGGTTGCGGTAATGTCGTGTTGTAATACTACTGCACCATTCATGTTGACTATCGTGAGCTGGCCATCCTGCAGGTTCTCTATTGTAATGTTATCGGTAGCAGGATTAGGGTACACTTTTACTGCTTTTACCGGCACGGTTGCCACGCCTGTTGTGTGTACCAGTGTGTTGAGGGCCTCATTGGTGATAACGGCCGGGTTGGTATCGAAATAGATATAGCCCTTGTTCTTTATTTGTGTGCCCGGTGTGTGGGTATTCAGTTTTACTTTAAAGCGTACATAGCCGTGGCTTGCAGGCTCGTTGTGGAAGCTATCGGCCAGCCAGATATTCGGGAACTGGAAATCGACCACGTTACCGGCATGCCACCTTGGATTCATCAGGTGGCTTGCGCCCAGTATCTTGAGGCTTGACGGGTCGATATGGCTATCCAGCGTATCGGTGATGTGTATATCTATTGCTTCGGCCATACCGGTGTTCTGGAAGTGTATGGTGTAGGTCAGCTCATCTGTAAGCGAAGGTATATCGCCAGTTGGTCCGTCGCCCTTTGGCTCTACATCTTTTTCATTAGGGTCGTAAGATGTAACCACGGGGATGCAGATCATCATGTCGTTATTGGCCGGGTTGATGTCGGCAGCCGGTACCTGAGTGTAAATATGGAAGCACAGGGTATCGCCAATGGTCACAGAGCTATCGGGCATCAGGTGCAGATCGGACATGAAGCTGTTCCAATATACGCCGGCCGATAAGCTGGATATGTTGGTATAATTCCATATGAGCGTATCGCCGCGAACGGTGTCGGCAGGGTAGGCGCTGAGTGATGCATCGTAAGCTACACGGCTGTCTTTAACAAATGTGAGTGTGCCGGATACTGCATCGCACCCCAGGTTGCTAACATAGGGCTGCATCAACAGTGGCCTTGCCGGCCTTGCAAAGCCAGGGTTACCTGCCCAGCATTGTACATCGAGGTTGCCGGAACACTGCAGCGGAAAATCGAAATTGGTCTGTGGTAATGTGGTGAAAGTATATGGCCCTATAAAACAGGTGGATGGGAAAATAAAGGAATACGATGAGTCGAGCGACACAGTTCCGTTGATCAGCCAGGATTGCTGGGCCGTCATTGTGTATCCTGAGTACCCATCAACTGACAATCCGCCCCCATACCAAGCAGAAGGAGAAGCCAAATTCTCGTAAAGAGATGGCGTTACCCCGGCCAGCCAGGATTCGCTGGTATCGTATGTACAATTACCATTGATATCGGCATAGAGCCTGCCGGTAATAGTGCTGTACTGGCAAGGTGACGCCACATAAAACGAATCTGCAAGGTTGGGGATGAATACGGTATCAGCACCGGAAACAAATTTATAATTACTCCAGTTAAAATGTGCTACACCGCCTACCAACTGGAGGTCGGCCACAATAAAATGTTGATAAAAGTTGTAGGATGTCCAGGTGCTTGCGCCGGTGGTATTGGTGTCTGTCTGGATAAGATAACCTCCTGATGTGTCTATGAATTGGATCACATCGCCCATGAATGAACCCGTTTTGGTAACGGCATAGTAAATGTCGTTATAGCAGGCGCAGTAGGAGGAGTCATGAAACATGGTGTCGTTTACGATGCTTACTGTGAGGTTGCCGGATGTGTAGGTCTGGGCTTTTGCGGGTATGAACGACAGCAAGTACATTGCGAGGGTCGCTAATAGGTAACGGTTCTTCATTTGATAATAGTTTAGGTTAAAAAGATAAATTTACGATAATTATGAATATAACGCGGGATTATTTGAAATAGTATGTGCATGCGATGGAAAGTAGGCGCAGGGTTGCCTCCGATGCGTAAAGCTACGGCGGCTGAAAGAAACCCTGCGCTATGATAACCCGCCCCTACAGGGCGGAACGGTTTGTTGCAGATCCGGGAACGAATACGTTTGGATGGTTGTTGGTGGGGACGACAATAATGGCGCTGTAGCCGCAGGGTTGAAACCCTGCGCTATGATAGCCCGCCCTTACAGGGCGGAACGGTTTGTTGCAGATCCAACGGCTGTAATAAAAAAGAGAAGCTTTTCAGCTTCTCTTTTTGGAATTCGGTTCTTGTATTTTGGTGTTTCTAGTATGCTCTTGCAAATATCACCCTCTGGGTAGATGGGTTGCCGGTGAGGATACACTTGCCGGCTTCTTGCGGGTTGTTGAGCGGGATGCAGCGGATGGTGGCCTTAGAAAGTTCTTTGATCTTCTCTTCGGTCTCCGGTGTGCCGTCCCAGTGGGCTGAGATAAAGCCAGACTTTTCGTCGAGGGTGTTCATGAACTCCTCCCATGTATCAACGGTGTGCATGTTCTCCTCGCGGAATTTCAGTGCCTTGTTGAACATATTGCTCTGTATATCGGCCAGCAGCTGTATAGCGTGTTCGGCCAGTCCGTCGGCGGATATAGATACTTTCTCCTTGGTGTCGCGGCGGGCCACTTCTACCAGGTTGTTCTCAATATCGCGGGCACCCAGTGTTATGCGCACGGGTACGCCTTTCAGCTCATATTCCGCAAACTTCCATCCCGGGCGCTGGTTGTCGTCATTGTCAAACTTCACACGCACGCCCTGTGCACGCAGGGTAGCCACCAGGTCGGCGGCCATCTGGTCTATCTTAGCAGTGGTTTCTGCATTCTTGTTATATATAGGCACTATAACCACCTGCAGCGGTGCCAGCTTTGGTGGCAGCACCAGGCCATCGTCGTCGCTATGCGCCATTACCAGGGCACCTATCAGGCGGGTAGATACGCCCCAAGATGTTGCCCATACGTAGTCGAGGTTATTGGCCTTATCGCGGAAGGTTACTTCGAACGCCCTGGCAAAGTTCTGACCCAGGAAGTGGCTGGTGCCGGCTTGCAGGGCCTTGCCATCCTGCATCATCGCCTCTATACAATAAGTGTCTTCTGCGCCTGCAAAACGCTCATTGGCTGTTTTTACGCCGCGGATAACCGGCAAGGCCATCCATTCTTCGGCGAAAGTAGCATAGACGTCCAGCATCTTTTTGGTCTCGTCTATGGCCTCTTCGAGGGTAGCGTGTGCAGTGTGGCCTTCCTGCCACAGGAACTCTGTGGTGCGCAGGAACAGGCGCGTGCGCATTTCCCAGCGTACTACGTTGGCCCACTGGTTGATGAGCAGCGGCAGATCGCGGTAAGACTGTATCCAATCTTTATATGTATTCCAGATGATGGTCTCTGATGTAGGCCTTACTATCAGCTCTTCTTCCAGTTTAGCTTCGGGATCTACGATCACGCCGCCACCGTTGGGGTCGTTCTTCAGGCGGTAGTGGGTCACTACGGCGCATTCCTTGGCAAAACCTTCTACGTGGGCAGCCTCTTTGCTTAAAAAGCTCTTAGGTATGAACAGCGGGAAATAGGCGTTGGTATGTCCTGTGGCTTTGAACTGGCGGTCCAGCTCGTCGCGCATATGCTCCCAGAGCGCGTAACCATGTGGTTTAATGACCATACAGCCTTTCACTGCCGAATAGTCGGCCAGGCCGCCTTTCAGTACGAGGTCGTTATACCATTGGGAATAATCTTCTTGTCGGGTTGTTAAAATTTTTGACATAATAAACGTGGCACGCTTTTAGCGGTCTCTATATTGGTAAAAACACGCAAAAGTAGTAATTTCATATAGCTTTCTATTTAAAAATTTATAACGATGAAACGGTTTCTTATTGCCGGCTTATTGACATTGGGTGCAGGGCTACCGGCCATGGCCCAGGTTGATGACATATATTCCACCGGTGCCGACCAGCGTGGACGCTACGATAGCAGCAGTGACTACCGTAACCGCCAGCGCGACGGCTATGGCAATGATAATTACAATAACAGCCAGTATAACAATAACCAGGGGTATGGCGATGTGACGCAGAGCTACGATAACCAGGATGACTATATTGACGATGGTTACGAGATGTCTTACAGTACCCGCATCAACAGGTTTTATTACCCTTTTTCTACCATGGGGTATTACAACATGTTCTACGATCCTTTCTGGTACGATCCGTTCTGGGTATCGCCATATTATGCGTGGAGCCCATGGCGCAGGCATTACTGGGGTGTGAGTGTAGGTTTTGGTTTTGGCCCTTACTGGTCTTCGGGCTGGGGTTGGGGCAACTGGTATGGCTACCCTTACTGGGGTAGCTGCTGGGGCGGTTATTATGGCGGCGGCTGGGGTGGCTACGGTTATTACGGCGGCGGCTATTGGAATAATTTCTACGGTCGCAGTACCGACAGGTATGCTGTAGGCGGCAGCAGGTACAGCACTTTTGCTCCGCGCCAGGTGGGCACATTTGGCGGCGGTGGCGTAAGGAGCGGCAGCGGCCTGAGGCAGATGAACGGTAATGCAGGTGGTGGCAGGCCCATGGCTTTCAATAATGGCAGTTATAATCAAACGTATCGCAATGGTGGCGCACAGCAAGTGGGGCCGCGTGGTGAAGTAAGGCAGCGCAGTGCACTGGCGCGTTTCTTTGGTGCCGGTCGCAACGATGCTGCCCGCAACAATGGCGGACAATATAATGGCGGTGGCCGCAACTACAGCAGCAACGGCGGTGGCCGTATGTTTGGTGGTGGCAGCAATACCCGCAGTTATGGTGGTGGCGGCGGTCGCATGTTCAGCGGCGGCGGTGGTGGTGGTCGCTCGTTCTCGGGTGGCGGTGGCACACGCAGTACAGGTGGTGGCGGTGGTGGTCGCAGCTTCTCTGGCGGTGGTGGTGGCGGTCGCTCAGTTGGCGGCGTTGGTGGTGCACGCAGCGGTGGCGGTGGTCATAGCGGTGGTGGTGGCCGTAGCGGAGGGCATCGTTAATATGATGGCTCTCCTTCGACAAGCTCAGGATGACAGGCTTAATGGCTCAATGATGAGTTGCTAAAGCAACTAATGAATATAAAAGAAATGGCGCTGTAGTGATACAGCGCCATTTGTATGTTTAATAAGATCGTCTTCAGATTAGTTGCCCAAGTAAGTTTTCAGCAGCTGGCAGCGGCTGGCGGTGCGCAGCTTGGTTATGGCTTTGTCTTTGATCTGCCTTACGCGCTCGCGGGTAAGCGAGAAGCGTTCGCCGATGTCTTCGAGGCTCATAGGGTTGGCTACGCCTATGCCAAAGTATAGTTTGATCACATCGCGCTGGCGGTCGGTAAGGGTGCTCAGGGAGCGCTCTATCTCGCAGCGGAGCGATTCGTTATGATACAGCTCTGCGTCTGTAGCCTCGCTGTTGGGGTTTTCCAATACGTCGAGCAGGGAGTTGTCTTCGCTGTCAACGAACGGCGCATCAACAGATACGTGGCGCGCAGCCACACCCAGAGTTGTCTCTACTTCTTCTGTACCTATATCCAGCAGTTCTGCGAGTTCTTCGGTAGATGGTTCGCGCTCGAACTCCTGTTCCAGCTGAGAATATGCCTTGCTTATTTTATTAGAGAGACCTACCTTGTTGAGTGGCAGGCGTACGATACGGGATTGCTCGGCCAGTGCCTGGAGGATGCTCTGCCGGATCCACCATACAGCGTAAGAAATAAATTTAAAACCCCTTGTCTCGTCGAAGCGCTGTGCTGCTTTGATGAGGCCGAGGTTGCCTTCGTTGATCAAATCGCTTAGGGAAAGACCCTGGTTCTGGTATTGTTTGGCTACCGATACTACGAATCGGAGGTTGGCCTTGGTCAATTTTTCGAGCGCGCGCTGATCGCCTTGTTTGATACGGATAGCGAGCTGAACTTCTTCTTCCGGTGTTATCAGATCTACTTTACCGATCTCCTGTAAATACTTTTCCAGGGACTGGCTCTCACGATTAGTAATGGACTTCGTGATCTTAAGCTGACGCATTGACATTGGCAGAGAATTGTGTGGTTAGATAATAGAACACGGGTAGAAAATTCAGTAAATAGTGGTGTTTGATGTAGCAAATCTAATGTTCTTGGTAATCCAACCCAAAAAAAATTTATGATACCGTTAACTAACAATTTGACGGCATAATGATTTTATTTAAAAATATCTGAGGAAATGCCGAATAAAATTTTGTTTGTAAGTTCCTTTTTTTATTATTGCACTCAAAGTAATAAGTGAATAGACTGAAATGAGTAAGAAGAAAATAATGTACTCCGTAGAATTCCCTATTCGTTGTTCGCCAGCGATATTGTACGAATTCTTATCTACCCCGGTAGGCCTCCAGGAGTGGTTTGCAGACCATGTAGATCAGCGCGATCACAGGTTTTTCTTTACCTGGAACGGCTCTACAGAATATGCAGATGTTTTGGAAAATGTTGAGAATGAATTTATACGTTACCGCTGGGAATACTATCCTAAGGATGAGTTCTTTGAATTCAGCATAGAGCAGAGCCCGGTGACCAACGAAACGATACTGCGCATTACCGATTTTGCTGACAAGAGTGAGATCAAAGACCAGGAGCGCCTGTGGGGATCGCAGATAAGCGACCTGAAGCACCGTATTGGTTCTTAATTCATAATGGCTTAATGGCGGAATAGCTTAATGGCTCAATAGCGCCTAAATGATAAATGGGATGAACACTATCTGTTCATCCCATTTTTATTGCTAATTTTTTCAATGGTTAACCCAATTAAGCTATTGAGCAATTCAGCCATTGAGCCATTGTAAGATTATTTCATAAACGCACTGTACATCCACACCATCTTTTCCTGTTGTTTGATGTAGTCGCTCATGAGGGAGTTGGTGCCTTCGTCGTTGGCATCGGCAGAGAGTGTGAGTATTTCCCGTTCTATGGTCAGCAGGATGCTGAATGATTCCAGTACGCTTTCTACAGCGGCCTTGCCTTTAGATACGTTGGTCACTTCTTTAATCTGCGATGTTTTTACATAGTCGCTGAAAGAGTGGAGTGGGGTGTGACCCAGCGTGAGGATGCGCTCGGCGATCTCATCGATCTTCAGCAGAGCATCGGTATACAGCTCTTCGAACTTAAGGTGCAGTTCAAAGAATTTATCGCCGGTGATGTTCCAATGGAAGCCACGGGCATTGATATAAAATAGCTGGTAGTTACTCAGCAGAACGTTCAATTGTTCGGCCAGTTGCTTACCTTGTTTTTCGTCTAATCCTATTTGGTTTTTCTTTGCCATGATGTGTATTGTTTATAGTGCGAAATTAAGCCACTAATATTAAGTTGGTATTGAATTTGACAATTACCTGATTGGGTAATAATTGAGCCATTCAGCTATTGAGTCATTGAGCCATCTGATAGTAGTATCTTTGCCGCATGGAACTGGTGATAGCAAGTAACAACAAGGGCAAGATAAGGGAGATCATGCCCCTGATACCGGATATTACTGTACTGTCGCTGCAGGAGATAGGCTTTACGGATGAGATACCGGAGCCTTATTTCACGTTTGAAGAGAATGCACTGGCCAAGGCATCGGCTATAGCCCAGTACAGCGGTAAGAACACATTTGCTGATGATAGTGGTATATGTGTGAACGCATTGAATGGTGCGCCGGGTGTTATTAGTGCGCACTACAGCGGTGAGCGCGATGATGAACAAAACCTGCAAAAGGTATTAACAGCGCTGAAGGGAGTGGAAGATAGGAGTGCCTTTTATAAGGCTGTCATTTGCCTGATCTGGGACGGTGAGGTGTATTACTTTGAGGGTATCTGCAACGGGCGCATCACAGAAGAGCAAATAGGAACTGATGGATTTGGCTACGACCCGATATTTGTTCCCGATGGGTATGATATGACCTTCGGGCAGTTGCCGCTGGAGGTGAAGAATACCATCAGTCATCGGGGGAAGGCTATGAGGAAGATGGTGGAATTTTTGAGGGAGAAGAGTGCGTTGTAGGTGTTTACAGATCGTTGTGTGAGCATGTTTGCTGCCCCGATCACCCCCGACATTCGACAACGCGCTACGCTTGGTCGAATATCGTCCCCTCTTTGGCAAGAGGGGAGTGACCGAAAATGACACCCACTTGAATCGGGTTAAAAAGAAAAAGGAACTAATGAAATTCAGTATAGGAGATAAGGTATTGTTGAAGCGTACGGGTGAGGAAGGGCACGTGGTGGAAATCATTAATAAACAGATGACAGAGGTAGAGGTGAATGGTACCACCTTCCCTGTGTATAATGATGAGTTGGATCATCCGTACCTGAAATGGTTCACCGAGAAGAAGCCGGTTAAGAAAAGCACAGCGCCTGCGCCTATTCCGGCCGCAGAGCGCATCATTGAGCGTAAACCAAGATTAGCAAAAGGCATATACCTGTCGTTTGTGCCGGTGTTCAAAACAGAGCACATGGAAGAGGTGGCCGACTACCTGAAGGTGTACCTGTTGAATGAGTTGCCGGTAGATATCAAGTTCAGCTACGATGTGCAGATAAACCAAAAGAGCATATTCAAGCATGAGGGCACACTACATTCTTTTGGCAATGTGTACCTGAATAATGTGAGCTACAGCGATATGAATGACCAGCCGCGCTTTAACTGGAAGGTGCGCGACCTGGGTAACGATAAGATGGAAATGGCCGAAGGTGTATTGCGCATTAAACCATCTAAGTTGTTTGAACACGTCAATAATGTGATGCTGAATGGCGATCCGTCGTTCAGTTATCAACTGATAGCAGATTTTGCGCCTAAGAAGGTAACACCGCCACAAGAGGCTTTTACTGCACCTTTGCCACAACCGGAATACGCAGCCACAGGCAAGAAGATAACACTGGAGCAGCCTAAAAGCGTGCTAGACCTACATATAGAAAACCTGGTGAAGAACCCCGCAGCGCTGAGCAATGATGAGATAGTGCGCAAGCAATTGGACTCGCTGGACAAATACCTGCACCTGGCCATTGTGCACCGACAGGAGCGCATGATCATAGTGCATGGGCTGGGCAAGGGCAAGCTACGCGAAGATGTGCATGCCGTGCTGAAGAAGACCAAGGAGGTGCGCAGATTCAAAAATGAGTTCAGTGCACTGTATGGGTTTGGTGCTACAGAGGTGTGGTTTACTTATAAATAGCTGGGCTATACACTAGTAATATCTTTGTGTATGTTCAGCTTGTGCAGTTCCAGGATGGTCTTCTTGCCATCTTCGCTCTCGCGGTACATGGGTACGAACTTGCGATTGAACAGTATCTCTCCGAATGTATAAGAGGTGCGCTGCTGCACTATGTTAGAGAACACCTCATCGAAGCCACGCAGGTTCACATATAGTTCCACATCAGCATTCTTCATGTCTTCTTCGGTAAAGCCGTAGAAGGGGCTTTGCTCGTTTATTGGGTGTACTACGGTCCAGCTCATCGGCATACTTTCTACGCGATCCCGTTCCAGCTCCAGCGAGAAATATTTATAGACCTGTGTGTCATTGTCCTGCATGCCTACATTCACGCGTATCTCTACGTCGGTAAGGGAGTGTTTGTCTTTATAAGCCGCAAAGCGGAACATGAGTGCGGTGATATCTTTATATGGGGCCACTACCGCATGTTCGCTAAAGTTAAGATAGCTGCGGGGGCGGGAAAAGCGACCATAGATAAGACCGGTAGCAATGGCCAGGCTTAGGAAGCCCGTCAGCGCTTCGAGCATAGCCAGTATGTTGGCGATATCACCAATCGGGTTCACACGGCCGTAGCCAACAGTGGTAAACGTTTGGGCGCTAAAGTAGAAGAGTTCTTTAAAGGTGGTCCAGCTGTTGCCGGGTAGTACGCCGGTCAGTTCGGTAGGGCAAATTATATAATAAATGGTGGTAAAGCCCAGGTTGACACAAAAGTAGAACAGCAATATGATGGCAATGAATTTCCAGGTAGGGATGTACAACAGATCGTGGAAAATGCTCATCCTGCTGGTAAAGGGCATGCCTTCTTTCTGCAGGTTGTAACTGCCATCTTTATTGATGAAACGCCCTGTAAGGTCGCTGGTGGCCCTGAAACCGGTATCATTGTTCTGGCGGGAGAACGGGTTTATCATCCTGTTTTTAGACATCTGTGGTGCGAGTGGTTATGCTGCAAATATCAGAAGTTTTTGCAGATCATAATTTCCACCTCAGCGATACGTTGATCACCCTCCCGTCTATAGGTGCCCACAGCGGTTTGAAGGTTGGGCTTTTTATGGTGCCATAATATAGCGTTTCCACATTGCTCATGCGGTAGTCGAGCAGGTTCTCGCAATTGGCCACTAAATATACATGCTTGCCGAGTTTCCGTTGTGCCATTACGGCCAGGAAAGTATAGCCCGGGGTCATGCTGTCAAAGTAGCGGCGTTGAGGGCCAGTGTAGGAACCTTCCAAGCCCAGGCGCCATTGTTCTGTAGGCTCCCACGATACAACAAATGCAGCCCTGTGTTTTGGTGTCAGTGGTACCATTTCATCCGGGAATATTCCGTTACGGGCATTGGTAAAGGTGTAACCACCATACAACTCTATTTCGTCCAGTTTTAGCTTTATGTAGGTGTCGAACCCGGCTGTCTGCAACGGCAGGCCAACATTAACGAAGTAGATATCGCCATTGTCGTATATGGGCATTATCTGGTTTTTGATACGGGTATAGTAAAATGCCTGGTTGATGAACAGGCTTTGCTGCTTGTCCCATTCTTTTTTGTAGTTCACCTCCAGGTTGGCCCCGTATGATGTTTCCCCTTTTACGTAGTCTCCTGGCATTTTTATAGTGCGTTGGTCTATCTCATAGTCCTGCGGTGCAAATGGGTTGGCTGTTTTGTAGCCCATTCCAAAGCCTGCTCTCAGCCCCCAATGATCATTAATGTGGTGGAACATGGCCACCCTTGGCAGCGGGAAGAAGCCATACAGGTTGTGGTGATCTACGCGCAGGCCACCTTCTATAGTTGTTTTTTCGGTTGGATGCCATGTGTATTGGCCAAACGCACCATAGGTAGTATTGGACAGGAAGTGAATGATGGTGCTATCAGTAGCAGGGCTGCGGAACTGATCGCCAGTAGCATTGACGCCTACTACCAGCTCGGCATGCTTGTATGGTTTATACAGCGATGCCTCGTTGTAATAGTTGATCTGCCTACCGTGCAGGGAATAGCTGGTGTAGTCATTCGTCCGGTCGGCAAAGCTGAGCAGGCCCTTGATGGTGAGGTGCATGTCACCGGTAAAGAAGTGGTCTATACTGTATTCAGCCAGGTTGCGGGTGCTGCGTATACCCTCGTAGTAGTAATGAGAGTCGGCTATATTGTTACTGAATACCCGCATATCGCCACCTTTACGGTCATCGGCAGTGAGCGAATAGCCCACGCTTACGATGGTCTTATCGGAAGGGTAAAAGAAGATTTTAGGATGCACATTGATGGTGTGCAGCTGCGGTACATCGCTCAGGCTGTCACCATTCACATCTTTTGCGTTTTGCTGCGTATAGCCTGCAAACAGGGTATAGCCCACCTTCTTATACCTGCGTGCGGCAAAGGCGTTCACGTTCATTTCAGATAGCGTAGAGTAGTTGACCAGTACATCAGCCTCTTGCTGGTAAGACGGCTTGCGCGACAGCAGGTTGATAAGCCCCGCTATAGCACCACCGCCGTATATGGTAGATGCCGAGCCTTTTATCAGCTCTATCTGCCGCAGATCCAAAGGGGGAATGCTAAGGATACCCAGTCCGCCTGAGAAATTATCGTACAGGGGCATACCATCCCGTACTATCTGGGTATACCTGCCCGGCAAACCCTGTATCCGTACATTGCTGTTGGCCGTGTTGGCTGACGATTGCTGTATCTGAACGCCGCTTACATCGCCCAGTATACTGGCTATATTGCCCGGCTTTATACCTACCTCTTCGTTCAGTTCTTCCTTGCCCAACACTTCTACCTTCAGCGGACTGCTCTCTATGTTCTGCTTGCCGCGGGTAGAGGCTACTATGGTCAACTCTTCGAGGCTGGTATTATCTGGTGACAGCAGGATGGTGACCAATGTGTCGGCTGGCCTCAGGCTTATTGTTTTGCCATTGTAGCCAATATAGCTTGCCGATATGCTATGGTTGCCGTCTCCCAGTGTCACGGTGCTCAAGCCATTTGTGTCGGTAATGCCTTTTGTCTTGCCGCCTTCATTTATAGATACGCCCGTTAGCGGTTGGTTGGTGGCAGAGTCTGCCACCTTTATTTTACATACGGCCTGCCCATTTGCTTTGCCTGCCAGCATGGCGGCACAGCAAAGCACTATCAAATATCTCATATATGTCTTTTTAAAGGAGAATGAAACCGGTCCGTAGTAGCAAAGCTACCCCGAACCGGCCGATAAAACAGTTGGTTATTCCTTTACTTCCTTTAAGAAGTTGCCATTCATATCAAACAGCAGGTCGGTATGGTTCACCTCTGCTTCATACACCTTGCTGCCATCGGCCTTTACTATTATGGCCGCCTCTTTTATCTTGCCTTTTGCTGTGGCGTACTTCCTTACTTTTTCAGGCAGCTTGCTTTCGGGTATGGCTGTTTCTATTTCTTCGGCCACAGCCTTATCGTTGTATAATACCGACATATGGTCTGCTCCGTTATCAAAACCTACCTCATACTTGCCATGTTCTTTCTCCCACTTTACATGGGTAGCAGTAGCGTAGTTTTTAGCAAAAGCAGCTTTTACATTGGCAGGCACTTCTGTGTTTTGTGCCATAGCAACTGTGGTGCACAGCATAGCTGTGCAATATATGAACGATGATCTCATTGTAAATTGAATTAAGTTGAAAATAAATAATTGTCTTGTATTGAAATAATGCGTTTTAAACCATCGGGTTGAAGCCCGATCCTATTGTAGCCGGCCCTTACAGGGCCTTTGTACGATAGCATCTGTTATTCAATAATGCCGCAACTACAGAATAAAGTACTGAAGGGACGTATTATTACAACGATGGTTTTCGACCCATCGGCTTGAGTAAATGATAACGCATAACTATAATTACGCCACTGCCGGTGGGCGGAAAACACCAGACAAATAACCGTTGCGATATCCATCGCCCGGCATTAAGGGGAAAGAAACCTTATTGTACCAAAATACCGGTGAGCTTGTGGCTATGGGTTTGAAACGTAGGTTGACGGTGGCTGCTACCTGCACCGGGGCATGGCTATATATGGCCTGGTGTGGTTTGTCGTGCTCCTCATCTCCGTCGGCCTCGTCTTGTATGTTCAGCAAGTGCTCGAACACAAAGTCGCAGGCATTGATGTCGGGGTCTTCGGCGGCACAGTGGCTATACATTTGCGGCAGGTCTTTCAGGTAAGACATATCTCCCATAGGGAACAAGAGTGTTCCCAGGCTGTAGTAAACAAGGAAGAATATGGCTGTAGCCTTACGCATATGTGGCAAATATATACATTCGGAACGAAACTGTTAGGCCGGTAATTTGTCATTTCATCCCTTACAGATGAGTAATTAAACGCTATTTTTGAAAAAAAATTAAATAGCAAAGGAAAAAAGAAAAGACAGCGTCTAACAAAGGAGTGAACATAATAAACAATGGATCGTTCAGAAAAAGATAAATGGATAGATGAGGTGATGGGCAGCCTGGATGGCCTGCAGCGGATACCTGCGCCTGCCGGTTTGTACGATGGTGTCATGTCGCGTGTCCGTTCCGGTAATGGTAACAAGATCCACAGCCTGCTGCCTCGTATAGCAGCTGTGGCGGCCATACTGTTGCTGGCTGTAAACGTGGCATCGGTGTTCCATGCCACACAAAAAAGCAAGCCTGTATCATCGGGTAAGGGTGTTTATAATATGGTAGACGATCAGATATCTGAACTGGAAAGCACATATTAATATGGGAAATACGTCAGGTAATATGTGGAAATGGCTCACGGGTATGCTGGTTGTTTGCAACCTGGCGCTGCTGGCCACTGTGTGGTTCCGGCCACAAACACAAGTACAATATAATATAGGCCCTGGTGCAGGTCACAGGGGCGGGCCGCCTAAATATGACGAGAAGCTAAACCTGTCCAAGGAGCAACAAGCATCGTTCCAGGCAATGACCGCAGCGCATCAATTGCGGATAGACAGCCTGAAAAAACTGGCTAAAGCTACCCGCGAGCAGTTTTTTGCCAACGTGAATGCAGCTACGCCCAACCAGCAAGAGATAGATAAATTGAGTGCGCAACTGGGCGATTATCACAGGCTGATAGAGCTGGAAACATATAACCACTTCAGGCAGGTAAGGACAATGCTTAATGCTGACCAGCAAAAGATATTTGACGAGATCATTAAGGATGTACTCACCCGACTGCCCGAGCAGCCGCGCTTTAAGGGAGATGGGATGGGTAGGGAAGGCCGTAGCCGCCCCGAAGGAGAAGGCAGGCCCGAAGGCCCTGATGGTCCTCCTCCCGGTGATGGTCCACCACCACCAGACGGGCAAGGCCCGCCACCACATGGCAGGTAATAATACTGTAAAAGTCTCCGAAAGGGGACTTTTTATTTGGTAGCTTTTTCCGGCATAATCTTATTAACTCGTTACCCCTTATCTTTGTCCCCTTAACTTATAGAAATTATGTCATCAACCTGGTTCCGTCGTAGCAAGCAAGGTATCCTCACATCTACGAAAGAAAAAAAGGAGACACCCGATGGCCTTTGGCACAAATGCCCGGAGTGTAAGGCAACTAATACGAAGCAAGAGCTCGCAGACAATTTATGGGTATGCCCTAATTGTCATTATCATAACAGGATAAATGCCGTTGAGTACTTTCAGATACTGTTCGATAACAACGAATACGAAGAACTGTTCGATAATATCATGCCCAAGGATGAACTGCATTTCGTGGACATGAAGCCATATGATAAGCGACTTGTAGAAGCACAGAAGTCGACTGGCCTTACAGACGCTATGACCGTAGGTGTAGGTAACCTGGATGGACAGGGCTTCGTTATTGCCTGTATGAACTTCAACTTTATCGGGGGCTCTATGGGCTCTGTGGTGGGGGAAAAGATAAGCCGCGGTATAGACTACGCTATTGAGCATAAGCTGCCCTTCATGGTCATCTCCAAATCTGGTGGTGCCCGTATGATGGAAAGTGCGTTCTCCCTGATGCAGATGGCCAAAACATCGGCCAAGCTCACCCAGCTGGCTAAGGCAGGCTTGCCTTATATATCGTTCATGACCGATCCTACAACAGGTGGTGTTACGGCATCTTATGCTATGCTGGGCGATGTAAATATAGCGGAGCCAAATGCGCTGATAGGTTTTGCAGGTCCGCGTGTGATCAAAGAGACCATTAAGAAAGATCTGCCTGCCGGCTTCCAGAAATCAGAATTCCTGTTGGAGCATGGCTTCCTGGATTTCATTGTAGACCGTAAAGTACTGAAGCTAAAGCTGAGCCAGGTATTGCAGTGGTACGTAAAAGATAAGGCAGCTACTTATAATTAATTAGGTCAACTGGTTAAAAAGATAAGAGGTTAATAAGGCCAGATGTGATGCAAACTTACACAGCCTTATTAACCTTTTAACTTGTTGTCCTGTTGCCACTTGACTTATTACCCTATTAACCCTTTAACTTTTTAACTTTCACAATGGCAGACGACAGAGTATTTATAAAGAATAAGCCCGCCACCTTCGAATACGCGATCGAGGATCGGCTGACTGCCGGTATCGTACTTACAGGGTCAGAGATCAAATCCGTGCGGTTGAATAAGGTGAGCTTTAACGACTGTTATTGTTACTTTTCGTCGGCGGGCGAATTATGGATAAAGAACCTGCACATTGCCATATA
Organism: Chitinophagaceae bacterium; assembly: GCA_947455215.1. Taxonomy (GTDB): domain Bacteria; phylum Bacteroidota; class Bacteroidia; order Chitinophagales; family Chitinophagaceae; genus Flavipsychrobacter. The sequence continues at coordinate 16,572 of CANGNA010000038.1, read as the reverse complement.
CATCAATGCCGGCTACCTGAGCCATGTACCCGTTCACGATCGTAAGCTGCTATTGAACAAGAAAGAGCTGCGCAAGTGGCAACAGAAGATAAAAGAAAAAGGCCTTACCATCGTACCCCTCAATATGTTCATTAACGATAAAGGCTATGCCAAAGTAGAGATAGGCCTGGGTAAAGGCAAGAAACAACACGATAAGCGTGAATCTATCAAGGCCCGTGAAGTAGACAGGGAAATAAAGCGATACCTTAAGTAATTTAGCTGGTTTGCTCGGTTGTATACATTATGGCAGTCATTGAGCCATTAAGCTATTCAGCCATTGAGCCATTAACAATCAATCTATCCCGCCCTTCTCTTCTACATAGCCCTTCGGACTTTTCGGTTTCATCATTCGCAGCACCTGTAGTAGTACCGATAGCATGATAAGGCCCACACCAAAATAGAAGCCTGTGCCCAGGTACTGGTCTTCTTTATAAAAGATAAAGGCCAGGATGATGCCATAAACAGGCTCTAGGTTTACAGATAGTGTTACAATAAAGGAACTTAATTTTTTGAGCGCGGTCAACGACAGCGATTGCGCCCATACGGTGCAGCATAGGCTCATGATCAGTAGCCACATCCAGTCGTTTTTGAGCCAATCCGGGCCCAGTAGGTTGGTGCTGGTGGGCATAAAGCGCGTGTTGGGCAGGTAGTAATATACAACGGGCATCAGCAGGCAAAGAAATATCCAGCCTGTGGTCATCTCGTAAAACACCATGGTACGTGCCGGGTATTTATGTGCTACTTTTTTATTAAGCATGGTAAATATACTGGCCAGTGCAGCAGCCACAATACCGGAAATGATGCCCAGGCCGAAATTGGCAAACACTTCCGTATTAGCTGCATGCTCCGGCTTGAAACGGTATATAACAAATACCCCACTCAGGGCCAGCAGCCCCAGCGCTACTTCCTTTATATCAAACTTGCCCTTATTGATGAGGGGGTCGAGGAAAGAGGTAAATATGCTGCCGGTAGACAGGCATACCAGCGCTATGGATGCATTGGTGAATTTGATAGACCCGTAAAAGGCCACCCAGTGTAGTCCCATCAGGCAGCCTACCTGCACCAGCCGCCACATATCGGCCCGGTTTACCGGTACCCACTGGCGGCGGTAGGTGAGTATTGCTGCCATGAACAGGGCAGTGAACAACATACGGTACCACACCAGCATAGGCGCATCAAGGCTTATAGCCCTGCCCAGCACCCCGGTAAATCCCCACAGCACCACGGCCATGTTCAGTTGTATCAGCGACTTTTTCATAGGTTACGGCTGCAAACATACTTTAATGTCTCTTTCATTGGCCAATTCATTATCCACAAAGCAAGCACCTTATAAGCCCCTTTATTTTCGAATAGTCGAATTGCCGGACGGGCTTATTTGTATCAGTCATTGAGCCACCAGGCTGTTAAGTAATTGAGCCATTATATCGCGTTAACAATAATTTCATATTCCCTTAAAATTTATTGGCTCATCATTAATGTAAATAACTAATTTTGTTTGGCAATAACATTCACAATTGCCCCACTGACTACGATAGATGAATAATACTTACACGGATCTCGTACACCAGACCTTCCATTTTCCGCAGGAAGGATTTGATACCAACGACAACAACACATTGCTGTTCAACGGCCTGGATATCAAAGCGCTGATTGACAAATATGGCACGCCCTTCAAGCTTACCTACCTGCCTAAAATAGGTATGCAGATAGCCAAGGCCAAGAAAATGTTTGGCGATGCGATCAAAAAGCATAAGTACGATGGGGATTATTACTATTGTTATTGCACCAAAAGCTCGCATTTCTCTTTTATAGTTGGGGAGACACTTAAGCACAATGTACACCTGGAGACCTCTTTTGCTTACGATATAGATATCATCAAGCAACTGTATGCCAAAAAGAAGGTGAACAAGGAGACGTTCATCATCTGCAATGGCTTTAAGACCCGTGCTTATACCCGCGCGATATCTTCCCTGATAAACGACGGCTTTAAGAACGTTATTCCTATCCTGGACAATAAGAACGAGTTTGAAGATTATAAAAAGTCTATCCGCTCTAAAGAGCCGGTAAACATAGGCATCCGCATAGCTACAGAAGAAGAGCCAACTTTCGATTTCTATACATCGCGCCTTGGCATACGCAACCGCGACGTGCTGGAATTTTATGTAGATAAAATAAAGGGTAACGATAAGTTCCGTCTGAAGATGGTACACTTCTTTATGAATAAAGGCATAAAGGACGATGTGTATTACTGGAGCGAGCTGAACAAGGTGCTGAACCTGTATTGCCAGCTGAAGAAGATATGCCCGGAGCTTACAGGCCTGAACATAGGTGGCGGGTTACCGATCAAACACTCGCTCAACTTCGACTACGATTATAATTACATGATCAACGAGATAGTATCTACTATCAAAACGGTATGTAAGAAGAATAAGGTAGATGTGCCCGATATCTATACCGAATTTGGTTCATTTACCATCGGCGAAACAGGTGCTGTTATTTACAGCGTGCTTGATGAAAAGATGCAGAATGATCGTGAGATCTGGTATATGATAGACAGCTCATTCATCACCACACTGCCCGATACCTGGGGCATAGGGGAAAAGTTCCTGATGCTGCCCATTAATAAATGGGACAATGAATACCAGGAGGTGCACCTGGGTGGCCTTACCTGCGACAGCCACGACTTCTATACCTCAGAAGAACATATCAATGCGGTGTTCCTGCCTAAGTTACAAAGCCCTAAAGACGCTAAGGAATCGAAAGATCCCAAAGAGAAGGAAGCTAAGGCCAAAGAGGCAAAAGAGCCATTGTATATCGGCTTCTTCCACACCGGTGCCTACCAGGACCAGCTTGCAGGCTATGGCGGCATCAAACATTGTATGATACCATCGCCTAAGCATATAGTTGTAGAAATGAACAAAGACGGTGAGCTGGAAGACTGGTTGTATGCCAAGGAACAAAGCCCGCAAAGTATGCTGAAAATACTGGGGTACATTAAATAGTAAAATACTAAAGGAAATAGTAAAAGAGCCGTCGGGAGACGGCTCTTTTTGTGTTATTTGTCGTCACTTTTTTTGTGCCTGTTTTTTCTATTTGTATGTTGTGTGATAGGCTTGAGTTCACTATTAACCCACAATTTGATATATGTCAATTCCTTTCGCAACTTTTTCTTTAAATTAGCTACATGGTAAATCGTCTTTTCGACATAGTGGAGCAGCGTGCACAGCAGGCTCCGGGAGAGGTAATGCTGGCAGCCAAAGAGCAAGGCAACTGGCGCACCTATAGCTGTAAGGAGGTATGGGACACCGCCTGTGGCCTGGCGGCAGGGCTGTTGCACCTGGGGCTGGCCAACCCAGTGCTGGATGCCGAAAAGCAGGAAAAGATAGCCATAGTATCACCCAACAGACCGGAGTGGATAATGACCGACCTGGCCGCCCAGCTGACGGGTGGGGTGCTTACCCCGGTATATCCTACCATAAGCCCCGAGGAGATAGTATACGTGCTGAGCGAGGCTGAGGCTAAGGTGGTATTTGTAGGCAACGCAGATATCTACAAGCGTTATAAAGAGGCGTTTGGTATGGTGAGCAGCCTGCAACACATCTTTTGTTTTGATGAGGTGGCGGGCGTGCGTCACTGGCGCGAATTCATAGTGGCAGGTGCTGTTGCAGATGCATCGGTAACTAGCCGCATAGTGCCCGAAACATTGGCTACCATCATATATACCAGCGGTACCACGGGCAACCCTAAGGGGGTAATGCTCACACATAAGAACATTGTTAGCAATGTACAGGATTCGATGCCAGCCTTCACCTTCGCCGATAAGGGCAGTAAGGCGCTTAGCTTTCTGCCCCTCAATCATATCTTCGAGCGCATGGTCAGCTACATCTACCTGCAGGCGGGTGTAAGCATCTATTATGCGGAAAGTATGGATACCATTGGGCTGAACCTGAAGGAGGTGAAGCCATTGGTTTTTACCACTGTTCCCCGTTTGTTGGAGAAGGTGTATGAGCGCATCATGAATACCGGCAGCGAATTGAAAGGCATAAAGCGTGTGCTCTTTTTCTGGGCGCTGGGGCTGGGTAAGGTATATGACAATGCCAAGCCCGGCAGTGCGTGGTACAGGCTGCAACTGGCCATAGCCAATGCATTGGTGTTCAAAAAATGGCGTGAAGCATTGGGTGGCAATGTAAAGGCGATAGTGGTAGGCAGTGCTGCTACCCAGGAGCGACTGATCCGCATATTTACCGCAGCACAGATAGTGATAATGGAAGGGTACGGGCTCACTGAAACATCGCCAGTTGTATCTGTGAACCGATTTGAAAGCGAAGACAGGCGTATAGGCACTATAGGCCCGCTGATCCGTAATGTGGAAGTAAAGCTGGCTGAAGATGGCGAGATACTGACCCGTGGTGCCAATGTGACCAGCGGATATTACAAACATCCCGAGCTTGCCCAGGGGGTATTTGAGCCAGATGGCTGGTTTCATACCGGTGACATAGGTGCATGGGTAGAAGGGCGCTTCCTGAAAATAACAGACCGTAAGAAGGAGATATTCAAAACAAGTGGCGGTAAATATGTGGCTCCGCAGGTGATAGAGAATAAGATGAAGGAGAGCCCATATATAGAACAGATGATGGTGGTGGGTGATGGCCGTAAATTTGTAAGTGCCCTGATAGTGCCCAGCTTTGTGCAGGTGCGTAAATACCTGCGCGATGCGCATCCGAACATGTCTATACCAGAGAAGAACAGCGACCTGGTGAAAATGAAGGAAGTGCAGGAGCAGCTACAGAAGGTGGTGGATAAGTACAACCCACAATTCAGCCACCCGGAACAGGTGAAGAAGATAGCCTTACTGCCTGATGAATGGACCATAGACAGCGGCGAACTTACGCCGTCGCTCAAGATCAAGCGTAAAGTGATCAATACTAAATATGCTAAGGATATAGAGGGGATCTACGCTGAATAAGTTTTTGAAAATCCAGGAACCAAGCTTTAAGTACCAAGTACCAGGCCCCAAGAGCCCAAAATCATATTATCAGTTAGTTCCTGGAGTTTGGTTTTTGGTCCTTGAAGTTTAATGAATAGTTCCCTTCATCTGGGAGCGTCCATTCTTTATCAGTACGTTGTTGTTCTGCGGCGCAGCATCAGGCGTACTTTCGGTAAAGAACTCATAAGATTTGCGCAGTAATTTGAAGAAGGTCAATGTCTGGATCAGTACGGTGTCTTTGCCGCCGTTTATCACAGCATACATGCGGTCGGCGTCATACTTATCTGGTATCACATCATCGCCTGTAAGCTTATTCTTGCTACGGCGGTTCAGGTTCATCCAGTAGATGTCAGCATGCTGCTTTTCGCCTGTAGTAGACTCCACATCGATAGTGCCCAGTTTGTCTGATGTTTTGATGGTGCTATCCATACCATCGATGCCATTCAGGTAACCCTCGCAATAAACTTTGGTAAAGTAGCCTGCGTATACGCCGGCCTTTGCCTTGTTCAATGCTCCCAGCTTTGTAGTCACTGTGGGGTCACCGGCAACTGCGTAGTTGTCTCCGTTCTTAGTAAAAACGTAAGAGTTAAGTGGTTTGTCAGCATATTGTATAGATACGGACTTCAGGTTGCTGGCCGGCACATCAAATACTGCGCGATCGCGCCAGTCGGTTATGTTAGCGGTATAGCGCGCACGCAAACTGCCGTTGAAACCAGGCGTTTGCACCACGTAAGGCATTTTTGCACCTTCCATCAGCATGTTGGTGCCGTTGCCATTGGCAGATGGACCGCCAACATAGAAAACGGTCATCTTCTTATTGTCCTTACCATATACTTCTACTTTCACGCCCTCGCTGGCCAGGTTCTTGATCACCGGTTCGTAGGCGGCCTGTGTTACCGGCGCTACTGCTTCTTGTTTTAACAGCGTGGTCAGCACCATATCCACGGTACTTGGCAGGGCCTTCATGGTGCCGTTCACCATCCAATTACTACCGCTCTTGCGTTCAACTGTTACTGATAAGTTGTCGTTGGTTGCAATGAACAGCTTGTACACAGCTGCCGTGTCTTTTACTGTAAAGCCGGCCTCAGTAGCGCCAAAAGGGTTGTCGTTCTTTTTTACGATAAGGAAGTAGATACCGGCACCGAGCAGTACCAGCACCAGGAAGTATATTATAGGCTTAGACATGGCTTAATCCTTTTGTTTGGGTGTTAACTTTACCTCGTATCTGCGCTTGCGGAAGAACAGGTAGGCCGATGCAAAAATGAGCACAACAGCTATAGGTACACTTACATTTATCCACTGCCATTGTGTTTTTTCTTCCACAGCACGGCCGCGATCCAGCAGGCGCATCTTTACGTCTTTAGAGCGGGCCTCTAATATGCCTGAGCGATCGGTGAGATATTCCAGGCAATTGAGCAGGAAGTCTTTATTCGCAAAATGTTCGCCGGTATACTTGTAGTATCCCAGCTGCATAAAGCCGTCTTTTGTAGAAAAATCGTTCTGGAAAATGTTGCCAACAGATGTTATGATCATGCTGCCCGGCGTATCGCATTTGGATTTGAACGTCTCTCCCATAGAGTCGAGCGTGTGCAGGTAAGTACGTGCCAGGCGGTTTTCGTAAAGGGAGTGGAACTTGCCTTCCAGTAATACAGCAACAGGACGGTAAGGCTTGTTGAAGTTCTCCATACGACCAGGGTAGTTGATCTTGGTGAACGCAACAGTAACCGGGGAAGATGATGTGCGGCTATACTTAGAAGTCTCCAGCAGTATAGTGTGTTTTATATCGCCAGACTGTATCGTATCTATACTGTTGGTGAACCCGCCGATGATAAAGTCCATATTACGGACAATAGGATGATCTGTAGTAGGGTTGATGCGCGGGAAGTATACCCAGTCGTACAGGTTGGTTTTGCCAGCACCGGCAACCACCGGTATAGGCATACATTGCTTATCTTCTACCAGGTCAGCGTTGACACGGGCGCCATATTTGAACAACTGGTCGTCAAGGTTCAGTCCGTTCTCAACAGCCATGAACTTCTGCATACCCTGGGAGAAGCTATCCATAGACGCATTCATGGTATTTACGGCCCACAATACGTGGCCACCGCGCATGATGTACTGGTCTATCTTCAGCTTGTCTGGGTCGGAGAAAGGAATGGTAGGTGCATTGATAATGATCGCATCATATGCCTTGGATATGTGTATCATCCTGGTCAGGTCGAGCGAGTCGAGCTTATAGATGCCTTTGGTCTCCCGGCCATCACGCCCTATATATCCGCCAAGTGTCAGCAGCATATCGATGGAATGCACGCTAAGGTCCTCGCCATGACCTACAAGGTAACCGACGCGCGGCTGTACCGGCTTGGATAGCGCATTAATAGCACTGGCAAATTTATATTCCAGCAGCGCGCTTGCATAAGTTATCTGGCTTTCGCGGCTGTTCTTACCCTGCGCACTTTCTACAAGGTTGACAGGCATTTCCCTTCCATTGTATTGTACAAGCGCATACGGGAAGCACACTTTTACCGAGTAACCATCTTCTTCCTTGTTTGGCAGCTGTATCAATTCGATGCCCTTTGCCTGCAAATCGCGCGCTATCTGTTTCTGCTCGTTCTCGTTTTTGCCCTCAAACGGATCTATGAAGCGATAAATGATCTTATTTCCCGCTACGTTTTTGAATGCTGCCAGTTCTTCGCGCACGGCTTCCTGCATATGCTGCAGATCGGCGGGGAACTTGCCTTTCAGGTATACGTCTACCACGGCTACCTCCTTCATATTCTTCAGGAGTGTTTTGGTAGAAGGGGAGAGTGTGAAGCGTCTTTCTTTGGTGAGGTCGAAGCCCGTATGAAAGAAAGAAGCCAGTACATTGACGCATATAATGATCAGGGCCATGAGCAACAGGCTGATGGCCGCCTGGTTACGCTTTTTGTTCCTGCTTGTCTTTTTGTTTGCCATATGAATATGTTCTTACGCCTGCCTTGCAGTATCGGTAGTACGGCTGCTTAGTGAGAAGCGCGTAAGTGCAATGAAAAATATTGTTACGGATAAGAAGTAAACTACGTCGCGGGTATCAATTACGCCCCTGCTTATAGAGTTGTAGTGGAATTCCATACCTATCATGCTCAGGTAATAGTCTATACCATCGGCCAGCGCAGGTAACTTGCTCAGGTGCTCGAAGCCGGTATACAACAGGTAGCAGCCCAGCAAAGAAACCAGGAAGCCAACTATCTGATTGCCGGTGAGCGATGAGCAAAACACACCCACAGCGGCAAAAGTGGAGGCCAGGAACATGAGGCCGAAGTAAGAACCGATGATAGCGCCTGCATCTGGATCGTTATCCGGGAGAGCCAGGTTGTATATGGTATATACGTACACAAGGGTAGGCAGCAGGGCAAAAGCGATAAGCGCGAGCGTGGCAAAGTACTTGCCCAGTATTATCTCCAGGTCGGTAACGGGCTTGGTAGACAGCCATTCGATAGTGCCGGAGCGGAACTCATCGGCAAAAGAGCGCATGGTTACTGCGGGCACCAGTAAGAGGAGCAGCCACGGTACTATCTGGAAAAAACTATCCATGGCGGCATAGCCATACCCCAGCATATTGCTTTCGTTGGGGATGACCCATAGTAACAGGCCACAGAAAACCAGGAAAACCAACAGCGCGACATAGCCGACTATTGAACTGAAGAACGAGTTGATCTCCTTGATGAAAATACTTCGCATTATGTGTTTAGTTCGGAGGACAGCAAATATAATAAAAGGACGCGCTACAAAGGGAATAGCTTGGGTGGTAAACGTTAAAATTTGCCAAAACAAGATAATTATCTACCGCAAGCCGGATGAACAAATACTGCCGGGTGAGGCTGTACAGCACCAGGTTACAAATAAATGAAATAGTTATTTTTTAAAAATGTGTGCCTGAGATTTGAAAAGCAACCGTTACAGTGATATATTTGATGTCAGGATCGGAGTGCCGCATAGTGCGGTTGCGGTCTGTTGCAAAAAAGTATATATGTTGAAACGTAACTTTAAGATAAGTACAGTTATAGCATGCCTTATAGGAGCCTTGTCTATATATGTTGTTTCTTGCACAAAAAAGGTTGATACTACCACCTATGACACCTTTTTGGGAGAATGGCTGATCGCGGATCATTGTTCAGACTTCCACATTCCCAAGCTGACATTGGCCAAGGGTGATAACAGCTACAGCATGAAGCTGACGTATAAGATGGGTCACCTGGAAGATTCTGTGGGTATCAACTATGACTCCTGCCAAAGAGATGTAACGGTGACTGCCATTGTGAATAGCACAACAGCAAAGAACTACTTTAGCATCAACAATCAGACGGTAACAGATAAGTGCGGTAATAATTACACGATCAGCGGTGGTGGCTACCTGAAGCCTGCACCTACCAATGATGCAAAAGACACACTGATAGTAACACTGGTAACTACTACTACAGGTGGCAGCTCAGCTTGCACTTACAAGAGTCAGAGAGATTAATTATTACCTTCAAATATAAAAAGAGCGTGCATCGGGTTGATGCACGCTCTTTTGTTTTGCCTGTACCGGGTTATTTCTTAAAGAACGTCGCCGTCGTTTCAACCGTACGATCTATATCTTCTTTACTGAGTGCATTGCTGATGAACCAGGTTTCGTAGGCTGAAGGTGGCAGGTAAATGCCTTCATTCAGCAGAGCGTGGAAGTATTTATTGAACAAGGCATTATCTGCGGTGGCGGCATCGGTGAAATTACGCACCGCCTTATCGCTGAAGTGTACGCTGATCATTGAGCCAAGTCGGTTGATGACATAAGGCGTATTGGCTGTCTTTAAAGCTTCATCGAGGCCTTTGTGGAGGTATGCGGTCTTTTCGTCTATCTGAGTATAAATAGACGGATCATCCTTTAACGTTTTAAGCATCGTGTAGCCGGCTATCATAGCCAGCGGGTTGCCGCTAAGGGTGCCCGCCTGGTATACATTGCCAAGTGGTGCAATGTGCTGCATGATCTCTTTTTTACCTCCGAAAGCACCAACTGGCAACCCCCCGCCTATTACCTTGCCATAGGTTACCAGGTCGGCATTTATCTTCAAGCGTTCCTGGGCACCACCCGCTGCCAGGCGGAAGCCGGTCATTACCTCGTCGAATATCAGCACGATGCCTTCCTTGTCGCATATGGAACGTAGCGCTTCCATATAGCCGTCTACCGGTGGGATGCAACCCATATTGCCTGCAACAGGCTCTATGATGATAGCTGCGATCTCACCCTTATTATCATCAACCAGCCGTTGAACAGCATTGATGTCGTTGTAAGGAGCGGTGAGCGTATCGTTAGATACACCTGCGGTGACACCCGGAACTGTTTGTATGTTGAATGTAGCCACACCGCTACCAGCCTTTACCAGGAATGCATCAGCATGCCCATGGTAGCAGCCTTCGAACTTAATGAACTTATTGCGGCCGGTATAGCCACGCGCCAGGCGCAGGGCGCTCATACAGGCTTCTGTGCCGCTGCTCACCATACGCACCAGGTCTACATTCGGCGCCATGCTTTTGATCAGCTCAGCCATTTCTATCTCCAGCTCGGTAGGCGCGCCGAATGATGTAGAATGTGCAGCCTTTTCTTTGATGGCATTTACCACAGGCTCGTAAGCGTGGCCCAATATCATAGGCCCCCACGAGTTGATGTAGTCTATATATTGGTTGCCGTCAGCATCGTACATATACGCTCCTTTGCCCCGTGTCATGAAGAGAGGAGTGCCACCTACACTTTTGAAGGCACGAACGGGCGAATTGACGCCGCCGGGAATACTTAATTGTGCACGCTGAAACAGTTCCGTGCTTTTATTGGTAGTGTATGACATTTGTGATTGTTGTTTATTTGAAACTATCCGTTGATCAGCATCGCTGCTTTTTTAGCAAAATAAGTGGCAATAAGGTCGGCACCTGAGCGTTTGATGCTGGTTAGAGATTCCATTATTGCCTTATTCTCATCCAGCCAGCCCATGTTTGCCGCGGCTTTGATCATAGCATATTCGCCACTTACGTGGTAGGCGCTTACCGGTATCTCCACGCTATCTTTTACTTCGCGGATGATGTCCAGGTAAGCCATAGCAGGCTTTACCATCACGATATCGGCACCTTCTTCCACATCCATCAGTACTTCCTTTATCGCTTCGCGGCGATTGGCATAGTCCATCTGGTAGGTTTTTTTATCGCCAAAGCCTGGCGCGCTATCCAATGCATCGCGGAACGGACCATAGAAGCAAGATGCGTATTTGGCGCTGTAGGCCATGATGCCTGTCTTTGTATATCCTGATGTTTCAAGAGCTTCGCGGATGGCAATGATGCGGCCGTCCATCATGTCGCTTGGTGCTACTATATCGGCGCCTGCTTCAGCATGGCTTACACTCATTTTTGCCAGTACTTCAACTGTAGGGTCGTTCACTATCTCCTCTCCCTCAACAATACCATCGTGACCGTATGTAGAGAATGGGTCGAGAGCCACATCGGTCATTACCACCATGCCTGGGCATGCATTTTTAATGGCCCTTATACTGCGCTGCATCAGCCCATTCGGGTTCAATGCCTCTGTACCTTTATTGTCTTTCAGTTCGTCCTTGCATTTAATGAACAGCAATACGCTTTTAATGCCGAGCGACCACAGTTCTTTTACTTCCTGTACGGTAAGATCTATGCTCATACGGTAATAGCCTTGCATGGAGGATATCTCTTCCTTAATACCGGTGCCTTCAGTAATGAACAGCGGCGCTATAAAATCGGCGGGGCGCAGTATCGTTTCAGCAACCATCGCCCTGATAGCCGGCGACTGGCGGAGTATGCGGTTTCTTCTTATTAAGTGCATTGTATATCAATTGTTTTTCAAAAATAAACACACTTATCAAGTGTGTTTATTTGTTTTATTAAACCCAATCTTTTGGCTTGTAATATTGCATCATTTGTTCTTCCCGGCTGCCGGGTGCGGGCTTGTGGTCGTAATACCAGCGGGCGCGTGGCGGCAGGCTCATTAATATACTTTCTGTACGGCCATTTGTTTTAAGGCCGAACAGGGTGCCGCGGTCGTGAACAAGGTTAAACTCTACATAACGGCCCCTGCGTATCTCCTGCCACATTACTTCATGGTCGGTATAGGCCATGTCCTTTCTACGCTCAACTATGGGCAGGTAACCGCTTAAAAATGCATTACCATTGGCCTGCTGGAAGCTGAATAGCTGTTCTGCGTCTTCCTGCTCAGTAGGGCGCAAGTAGTCATAAAATACGCCACCTATGCCGCGCATCTCGTCGCCCCTGTGTTTGTTCACAAAGTACTCATCGCAGTGCTTTTTGAACTTAGGATACTTGTCTGTGCCAAAAGGAGCCATTACATTTTTCAGCGTGGCGTGGAAATGAGTTGCATCTTCCTCGAAAAGATAATAAGGCGTAAGGTCTGAACCTCCGCCAAACCAGGAATCCAGTTTTTCACCTGCTTTGTCGTACAATTCGAAGTAGCGCCAATTCGCGTGTACTGTAGGTACGTACGGATTTAACGGATGGATGACCAATGACAGACCACACGCAAAGAAGTCGCTCTCCGGTACTCCAAACGCCTGCTGCATTGCAGGTGGCAGAGGCCCGTGAACAATGGATGTATTCACGCCACCTTTTTCAAATACATTGCCATCTGCAATTACACGCGTACGGCCACCCCCACCTTCCGGTCGTTCCCATTTGTCTTCCCTGAAGGTGGCTTTGCCGTCAATACCTTCAAGACCTGCACATATAGTGTCTTGCAGGCCGTGTATATAGTCGACAAATCGTTCTTTGATATCCATTACTTTGCATATTCCTTTACTGCATCAACAAACGCTTTGGCATGGTCTACAGGGATGTTGGGCATGATGCCATGACCCAGATTGGCTATATACCTGGTAGTGCCGAAAGCATCTATCATTTCCTTCACCTCTTTCTTTATCTGTGGTATAGGTGCCAGCAGGTGAGACGGGTCGAAGTTGCCTTGTATGGTAATGTTGTTGTCGGTAAGCTCGCGTGCCAGCTGTGGTGTAACGGTCCAGTCTATGCCGATGCCGGATGCACTGCTGTTGCTGATATCCTGCATGGCATACCAACTGCCCTTAGGGAACAGTATTACAGGTGCATGCTTGCTTACCGCATCAGATATCTGCATTAGGTAAGGTTGTGCAAAGCGTTTGAAATCAGCAGGTGATAGCATACCGCTCCAACTGTCGAACACCTGAACAGTATCTGCTCCGGCTGCTACCTGGGCGATAAGATAATCTATGGTGATGTCTGTTATTTTCTGTAACAGTTGGTGGGCCAACTCAGGCTGCGTAAGGCAAAACTGTTTTGCTTTATCGAATGTTTTGCTGCCTTTGCCTTCAACCATGTAGCAAAGCAATGTCCATGGTGCGCCGGCAAAGCCTATCAACGGCACCCGGCCGTTCAGTTCTTTTTTGGTGAGTGACAGGGCATTCATTACATAGTCCAGGCGGGCAGCGGCATTGTCTGTGTGCAATGCATCAACATCTGCCTGGTTTTTGATCACTTCGGGCAGCAAAGGGCCTTTGCCTTCTTCCATAGTTACCGTCATGCCCATAGCCTGGGGGATGACGAGTATGTCTGAAAATATGATAGCAGCATCTACGCCTACCTGGTCAACGGGTTGCAGTGTAATGGCGCAGGCCAGTTCAGGCGTTTGTACACGTGTAAAGAAATCGTACTGATTGCGCAGTTTGATATAGTCGGGCAGGTAGCGGCCAGCCTGGCGCATCATCCATACCGGAGGACGGCTTAATTCCTCGCCTTTTAAAGCCCTTAACAACAGGTCGTTCTGTAAAATCACTTAGTAGATATATTATATGTTAGTTAGTCTCTTTAAAATAACTGATGGCTTTGTAGAGCAATATTTCTTTAGATGGGGTATCGCACACAATGATCTTATTGTTTGTTTCCAGCTTAATGGCATCTGCGGTGGTATTGCCAATGGCAAATAACACGGTATCCGGGTTTAGGGTGTTCATGCTGAAAAAACTGCTCACACCACTGGGGCTGTAAAAGAGGATAGCGTCATAATCCTTTTCTACAAAATGAGATTGTTCAACGGTTTTGTACACTACTGTTTCCTTTGTAATAATACCAGACGCCAGCAAGTTAGCGGGTAGGGTATCCATGCGCTTATCTCCGCAAAAAAATACCACTTCACGCACTCCCGGTGCATTCTTTATTGTAAGTGCCAGGTCTTCCGAATTGTCGGCGGAGCCGAGGATATCGGCTTCAGCAAAATATTGCAGCACTGCTTTTTTTGTGGCGCGCTCTATGCAAAAGATCTTCCAACCCGGATTTTTGAAGCCTGCGGAACCACATACAGAAGTAACAGCATTAGCGCTGGTAAATACCACAATGGCGGGCTGCGCACAAACATTTTCTATCTCTTGGGCTACAGCAGGTTCATGGCTGCATGGCTCTATGTTGATGAATGATGCAGTATCGAGCAGCACGCCACTGTCCATAGCCCTATTGAGCAGGAACGGATCGAGCGGGATGGTGCTTAAAATGGTAGGTCTCTGTATCATTTTTTTATTTCTGCTAATATTGATTCGCCGCCGTTGGCCAGTAATTCTTCTGCTGCCACTCGCCCCAATCCGTTGCTATCGTTTATGCTGACGGTCTTTGTTACTTCTGCTTTCTTTTGCCCGTCAAGGCTAAGAATATTTCCCCTGAATATGATCTTATCACCATCAACTACAGCCAATGCGCTGATAGGTGTTGAGCAACCGCCCATTAATACGCGCAGGAAATCACGTTCTATTGCGGTGCAAACGGCCGTTGCGTTATCGTTTAAAGGCGCGCAAGCGTTCAGCATGGCTTCATCATTCAAACGGCAGGCAATAACAATAGCACCTTGTGCGGGTGCCGGTAACATCCAGTCCAGGTCTACGGCATTTTCCGGACGCAGGTTGATGCGCTCCAGTCCGGCTGCAGCGAAAATAGCACCATGCCAGTTGCTCTCGGCCACCTTACGGAGCCTTGTATTCACATTGCCCCGCAGATTTTCCAGCGTTGTGCCGGGATATTTATTGAGCCATTGTGCCTTGCGGCGTATGCTACTGGTGGCTATAAATTGGGCAATGCTGTTATCTTCAAGGAATGCGGCATTGGTACGTGGCACCAGTATGTCTTTGTAAGATGCACGTGGTAATACTGCGGCCTGGGTGAGCCCTTTAGCCATGATGGTAGGCACATCCTTCATAGAATGCACTGCTATGTCGATCTCGTTATTCAGGAGTGCTATATCGAGGGCTTTGGTGAAAATACCCTGCACACCTATTTCGTATAGTGGTGTCTGCAGGTCGGTATCGCCCTCGCTTTTTATGTACACCAGCTCTGCTTTATTGCCATTACCTGCCAGCAGGCCCTGTACTGTGGTTGCTTGCCACACAGCCAGCTGGCTTTCGCGGGTACCTATTCTTATTATCTTATCCATGATGGGATATGAACTCGTTTATTGCTTCGATATAATGACAACCTGCCGCATTATGACGCCTCATTTTTAAGGCCATAACATTAATGACGCTTTGGATAGCGTCTTCGCGGGTCAGTGTCTCGGTGGTAGGCTTGCTGTACACCAGCGACTCGTCGACGCTAATCGTCTTTAATTTATTCTTTACCTCTTTAAGCACGGGTACATGCCTGCGCATCTTGTGCCATTCGCGGAATTCACCTATGTGGTGCTGTATCAATTCCAGCGCTTTGGGCACTTCAGCCTTTCGGTTCTCCAGCGTTTCGTCTTTGATACGAGATAGGGCATCCACATCTATCAGCTGCACATGCTCCAGGTCTGTCACCTCGGCCGCTACATTACAGGGTACTGATAGGTCTATCACCAATTTGGTGCCATTGTGCTGCAACTGCGCCTTGTTGATTATTGGTTGCGAAGCATTGGTAGAAACGACAATGATATCAGCACTGTCTAACTGCGGCTGCAGTTCCTCTATCGGCACTGCATTCAACTTAAGATCGGCGGCCAGGTTGGCGGCTGTCTCATAAGTGCGGTTGACGAGGGTAATATTGTGTGTGCCGAGGTAGTGGATAAGATTAAGACAGGTATTGCGACCTATCTTACCTGTGCCCAGTAGCACTATCTTCTTATTTTTTATGTCGGTAACGTGCTGCCTGATGTATTGTATAGCAGCAAAAGCTACGGATACGGTACCGCCGCTAAGACCTGTATGCGTTCTTACCGCTTTGGAAGACTGCATGACATGGTTGAGCAGGCGCTCTGTGAAGGACCCGATGAAGCCTTTAGACTTGGCAAATTTTACGGCTATTTTTATCTGGCCCAGTATCTCAAAATCGCCCAATATCTGGGAGTCGAGGCCGGCCGCCACCTGGAAAAGATGTTCTATAGCGGGTGTGTCGTTCTTTATGTAGGCCAGTTCGGTGAACCTGGCCTTATCGCCGCTACATACCCTGAACAGCAGATCGATGAAGTTTTGTGCGTTGCCGGAAACACCATAGATCTCGGTACGATT
>CANGNA010000037.1 GCA_947455215.1 Chitinophagaceae bacterium | reverse complement strand
TACGTAGAGCTGAAGGAAGGTACCGAGTACAGGTTCTCTATCGGTAAGGATAAGGCTACACAGGGCGATGATCGCTTTGAGCTGAGCCTGAAGCCGACGAAGGCAGCAGTTGTTAAGGGTCTGGAAGTGGCTATGGCGCCAAACCCTGCGAGCGATGATGTGAAGATCACGTTCACGTCTGGCAGCAAAGACAATGTAAGCGTACGGATAATGGATGTAAGCGGCGTAAGCATCTACAGCCAGGACCTGGGCGCGAAGCAGAACGGAGTGATCACGGTTCCGATGAGCAACTTTGCAGCCGGTGTGTACATGGTAGAACTCACACAGGGCGAACAAAAGGTAACAAAGCGATTGGTTAAGGAATAATAATTATTTTAATAGATAAGATTGCACAAGGCGGGTAATACCCGCCTTGTGCATATATAACACACTCCATTGTAAAAAGAAAGGGCAAGTCATCTTAATTATTGGGAAAACACCTCCCATTGATTATTTTTGTACTTTTACAAGCTAATTGGATTATATTCGATTAATTCGCATTAAATTATAATTAAATAAATAAAAAATGAGGAAATTATTTTACATCTCCAACCTATTTGCCCTGGGTATGGTTCTCTCTGCCGGGTCGGCAAAAGCACAAGCGCCGGTGATCGGTACTGATCCCCATGATTCAGTCATCTGTTCAGGATCTGTGGCAACGTTCAGTGTTGCTGCTTCTGGTACACCAACGTTCTTTTGGCAGGGTTCTACAGATGGTATTGCATGGAATACGCTTAGCGATGGTGGCGTTTACGCAGGTACAGGTACGGCTACTTTAAGTGTATTTGGTTCCTCTACCGTCAACGGTCGTAAATATCGTGCTATAGCTACCAATGGCAGTGGTGACGATACTTCTGCGGTAGCCATGATCACTGTTAATCCTTTGGCTGATGCGGGTGTTATATCTGGCACTAATCGTATTTGTCAGGGTTCCACTGCTGCATTAGTAAGCACAATGCCGGGCGGTGCCTGGTCCAGCAGCGATATGGCTGTGGCTACAGTTTCCGGTACAGGTACCGTTCATGCTGTAACTGCAGGTGCTACAACTATTATGTACATCGCTTCTAACTCTTGTGGCAATGATACAGCAACTTACGCGTTCAATGTTGATGGTGGTTTTTCACATGTGGTGATATCAGGTTCATCATCAGTTTGTCAGGGTTCAGTTATCAACTTGTCTGCTACAGTAGCGGGTGGTACATGGACGGCTTCCAACGCAAACGCCACTGTATCTGCTACCGGTGTTGTATCAGGCGTTGCTGCAGGCGCAGATACTATCAAATACAGGTACGCCAATACTTGCGGTGCTGATTCTTCTTATGCCGTAGTAACTGTTGAACTTCCGCTTACAGTAGGTACTATCCTCGGTCCAGACACAATGTGTTTGGGTTCTGCAGCTACATTTATTTCTACTGATCCGGGTGGTGCATGGATCTCCGGTTCAGGCGACGTAGCTACTGCTGATCTGTTTACTGGTGTGATCACTGCACGTGGAACTGGCACAACCAGTATCACTTACTTTAAAGGTAATGCCTGCGGTTACTTCTTTACTAATAAAGACCTTACTGTAGTTCGCCCGGCCTCAATGATCACTGGTGATGATAGCCTTGCTATCGGTGCTACTGAAATGCTGATGGATAGTGTTTCAGGCGGTGTGTGGACCTCAGCAGATGTTACTATAGCTTCTGTTAACGCTACTTCCGGCACTGTAACAGGTGTGGCTGCTGGTGCTACTACTATTACTTACTCAGTTAATAATATTTGCGGTGTCTCTAACGCTATGTTCACTATTTACGTTGGTACTCCTTCTGCTGCTGGTGTTATCGCCGGTCCGGATTCAGTATGTTCTGGTGCTGCGATCACACTTA
This sequence comes from Chitinophagaceae bacterium, assembly GCA_947455215.1. Classification (GTDB taxonomy): domain Bacteria; phylum Bacteroidota; class Bacteroidia; order Chitinophagales; family Chitinophagaceae; genus Flavipsychrobacter. The sequence goes on along the minus strand of CANGNA010000037.1, from coordinate 38,500 downwards.
CTCCTTCAGTAATTGGTGGTACATGGACATCTACAAACGCTTCTGCTTCTGTTGATGCATCTGGCATGGTTACCGGTCTTATCGGTGGTATGAGGGATACGATCATCTATACTGTTACTGATGGTTTTGGTACCAGCACAGTTAGCAAAGTGATTTATGTGAATCAGGCGCCTGTAGTTACGATCACTGGCCCTGCTGCTTCTGATGTGGGTATCGGTACTGCTTATAACCTTACTGCAACGCCTGCAGGTGGTACATGGGTTAGCAGCAATCCTGCTGCGGTTGTATTCATCAGCGCCCACGTATTTGTGCCTATGGCAGGTGGTGTTACCGATCTCATTTACACTGTATCTAATGCTTGTGGTACTACTGCCGATACATTTGTTGTAGACATACCGGTTATCACCGGTGTAAGCAATGTAGCTGCAAACACAGTTGCTATAAACGTAGTGCCTAATCCTAACAACGGTGCATTCGCTATCAACGTAGCAACCGCTATCAATGAAACAGCACACGTAACTATTACAAACGTTGCGGGCGTAATTGTTAAGGAAATGGACATCGACACGAACAATAATACAAACATTGACCTGGCACAGCCTGCCGGTATGTATATAGTTACTGCTGCAACGAGCACTAAAACTTATACAACACGTTTTGTTGTAACAAAGTAATTGTAGGTTTAGATAATAAAATGTTCAGCGCCTCCGGATATGCCGGGGGCGTTGTTTTTTTAGTGTATTGTCGATCGGGGTAATACCATGTGTCTCTGTTATTGCCATGCTTTACGCTGCTATCACCGCTACTTTGCTGTTATTCTTCAGCATATCCATCAACACCAGTTCTTCGGCACTAAGTCCGGTCTCACTGCCACAAGCAGCAGGGTCAACCCTATCCAGGTATTTACTGATGGTCTTGTCCAGGTAGTTATCTATTACCATTGGGTGCACATAGTATTTTTTACATACAGTGCGGGTGTTGCCCAGGTGCTCCGCTACCATATCCAACGCTGTTATTACATTCTTCTTCATAGCCGATTCTGATACCCCGAAGCCTATCTCTTTAAAGGCCTCTATGGCATGTAAGGTACCAGCCCATGTGCGGAAATCCTTCGCCGTGAATTCACCCTCGCTTATCTCTTTTATGTAACTATTCACCATGCCCGATTCTATAGGGTGGTGCTGCCCGTCTTTGTCTATATATTGAAATAGCTCTTTGCCGGGTATATCCCTGCATTGCTGCACTATGCGCGCCAGCTTTCGGCTTTTAAGCGCAATATCATGCATCACTCCCTTCTTCCCTTTGAATTTAAATTGCATGGTATCGCCTTCAAAATGCACATGCTTATCTTTCAGGGTAGTAAGCCCGAACGATCCATACAGTTGCTCATAAATGCTGCTACCTATTCGGATACATGTACACTGCATCAGCGACACCACAGTGGCCAATACCTTACTGAGAGGTAAGCCCGGTAAAGCAAGGTCGTATTGCAGCTGCTGCCGGATGCGGGGCAGTGCGGTGCCAAAATCGTACAGGTGGTGAAACTTGGTTTGGTTGCGCACGGTGTTCCACAGCGGGTGGTACCGATATTGTTTCCGGTTCATGGTATCATAGCCTGTGGCCTGCAGATGTCCCATAGGGTCGGTACATATCCATACGTTTTGCCATGCGGGCGGCAGCACCAGGCTGCGGATGCGCTGTAGTGTCTGTTTGTCCTTTACTTCCCGGCCGTTTAGCTTATAAAACACACCTGCATCCTTGGGCTCACGGGTGATGCCAGGCATACAGTCATTTACATAGACCAGGTTTACTGCGTCTGCACTGTAGCGGCCATCTTTATACATGGCAGCTAGCTTTTTGGCCGATAGTTTTATCTCAATGTTTTCAGGGGAGCGCTTCATGCGCTCAATGTCATAAAAATCCATGCCTGCATTCGCGGTTCAACGCCATGGTATGGAAACTATTTTAGTTAATTTCTCTATTTCAAAAGTCCCCGATTTTCAAAATATTCAAAATTGCCTTAGGTTTGAAAAATGATATCGCTCCCTAAGGGCAGTAGTCTGTTACTGGTACTATTCTTAAGCATACTTACGTTCACAACAATGGCTCAGCCTACATTGCCCGACATAGCAGGCAATGAGGAGGATGGCATTGTCCTGGTGTCGTGGATGTGCCAGTACGATGGGGTGAAGTCTATAGCAGTGCTGCGCTCGTCTGACAGTAATTACAATTATTCAACGGTGGGTTTTGTAAAAAAGCTGAACAAGGGAATACAGGCCTATGCCGATGGGCATCCTATGCCTGGTAAGAACTATTATAAGCTGTCTATTGTGTTCAATTCCGGTCTTACCTGGGGTAGCAACCATGTTGGCGTTTATGCTGATTCTGAGACCATAAGGAAGAGTCGGAAGCTGCCGCCCAACGAGGCCCTGCAAAAGTTGATAGTTACTGAAACACCCGACGCACCGCCGGCTGCCGAGAAAAAGCAAACAGGCAAAGAACATTATGTGAACAGTGCTGTAGCTCCGGCCGATCGGGATAAGTATATGGAGGTGATCAAAAAGGAGCCTGCAAAAGGTATGGAGTCTCCTAAAGACACTGTAGCAGCCCCGCCTAAGCCATATTACAAGGTAAAGACCGATGAGGATGAGGACGTGAATGCTGACGACTATTTTGAAAAGCTCCCCGAAGAGGTGAAGAAGAAAATGGTGGTCACTTACACCGATGAGACGGGCGAAATTGATGCAGACAGGTACATAGCTCGCGATCAACCTGCTGAAACAAAGAAGGTGGTGAACATGACCTTTGAAGACAAGGCAGATGCAGCCGCTTTTGTAGCCACATTGCCTAAAAACGACAAGAAGAAATTTACTATCTCTTATAATACAGATACTGCCGAAGTGAAGGCTGACGACTACCTGCCCGCCAAGAAGCCTGACACAGTAAGAAAGGTAAGCGTGGTATTGAACAGTGAGACCGCCATGAAGACCTACATGGAGCAGATACCGAAAAATAACAACAACAAGATCACCATATCTTATAATATCGATACCGCCGACCTCCACAATAGGGCTATACGCGATGAGGTGAAGAAGGAAGCGCCGGTAGCTACAAAAGCTAAGATCAGCATCAAATTTTCAGATGACGTAAATGTGAATGCAGCTGCCGATGTGCGGTCTAAATACATCTTCAACGATGCCATTTCCGGCCATGTGACCATGAGCCTGCCCGACGATGTAGTTGCTCACCATTATTCGGTAAAGTTTTACGATGCAGATGGCCATATGGTGATCGAAGTGCCCAAACTGAATACAGCCAGGATCATCTTGGATAAGCGGAACTTCCAGAAAAAAGGCCAATATAAATTTGTATTGCGGAGAGATGTTGTAGAGTTGGAACAGGGATATATCAATATCTACTGAGCATCATCCATCTCATGGGTTTGCAGCATTTCTTCCCATTCAGGGCCCAGGCGCAGGTAGTTGCCCATATACATCTTCATCATTTGCACCATCTCTTCGGCATGCCAGCTATATACGCCTACTGCGAAGTACAGTCGACCCTCCGGCGTATCAAAATACAGGTTGCCGTTTTTGTGCAATATCTGTATGATGTGTTCATGGGTCTCAAAGCCAAAGTAGTCAAATGTCTTACCCTTTAGCGGGTGGTCTGTCTTGCGTGCCTGCCCTTCGTAGTGCAGCTGCCCCAGCGCTTCCCACGGATATTTACGCACCTTTTTAGAGATAATGGTCTTTTTGACGAACGATATACAGTAGGGGTCGAGTATAACGCTTTCTGTAAGCGATACCCGTTGCAGAAAACGCCTGCCTGCCAAAAAGTATAAGATAGAAGAACCTGCAATGTTTACCCACAGCAGCATCTGGTGGTTGAGCGATAGCGATTTTAAGAGCAGGATGGTGGCCAGCCCTACTGTAAACAGCAGTTCAAAAATATACAGCACCTGCATGCGTGTAGTTATCCTGCTGCCCAGGCTAATGTGCAGATCTTTATCGCCCCAATAATATTTTATGTCTTGCTTTGCCAATTTACTAAGTTGATAAACTGGTTATCCAAAAACTATACCAGCGCCGGTTTCATTTTCATCACCATATCCGCTTCAAATACACGGCCAAAAGCTACCATCAGTTTGTCCTTCACCTCTTGCTCATCTACGTGGCGACCCAGCTCCTTGCCCATCGAAGTTACAGCCTTATCGGTAATACCGCATGGTACTATATAGTTAAAATAACTTAAATCCGTGTTAACGTTCAGCGCAAAACCATGTATGGTCACCCAGCGGCTGCATTTTACGCCCATGGCGCATATTTTACGGGCTTTCGCCTTATTGTCAGGGTCCAGCCATACACCGGTGCTGCCCGGCAGGCGGCCCGCCTCTATAGCATATTCTGCCAATACCTGTATAATCACCTCTTCCAGGTTGCGCATATACTTACCAAGGTCGGTATAGAACCTTTCCAGGTCCAGTATAGGATAACCCACTATTTGTCCCGGGCCGTGATACGTAATATCCCCACCGCGGTTGGTTTTAAAGAATGATACGCCCAGCTCCTGCAGGCGGGTATTGTTCACCAGCAGGTTTTCCATATGGCCGCTTTTGCCCAGCGTATATACGTGCGGATGCTCGCAAAACAGCAGGTGGTGCTCCGTTTCCGGGCGCCCTTCTTTAGCTGCTCCGGCATCAGCAAACCATGCTGCCTTGGCATCCAGGCTCACCTTCATTAGCTTTTCCTGGTAATCCCATGCTGTATCATAAGCTATCCTCCCAAGGTCCTCAAACTGTATCGATTCCATAACTATACTGCAAGTTACAAACAATTCTTTTTAATGGCTCAATGGCTGAAAAGCTCAATGACTCAATCATTGGTTGTCATGCCATTTTCAGGTTGTAGGCCCATAAATGCGAACATTATCTCAAAAATCGGATTCTTAATAATTGCCTTAATACAACGGGCGGGAAAAATTGAGCAATTAAGCCATTGAGCAATTGCGCAATTAATTATACCTTTGCACCGCATTATAAAAATTGCTAACTAATATTACACATAAATGAGCACAGTAAAAGTAGCCATCAATGGCTTTGGCCGTATCGGTCGCCTGGCTTTCCGCCAGATCCACAACATGGAAGGTATCGAAGTAGTTGCTATCAACGATCTTACTAAGCCTAACGTATTGGCGCACCTGCTGAAGTACGATACTGCCCAGGGCCGTTTCAATGAAACTGTTACACATTCTGAAAATTCTATTACCGTTAATGGTAAAGAGATCATGATCTACGCTCAGAAAGATCCGGCTCAGATACCTTGGGGTACGCATAATGTAGACGTGGTGCTGGAATGCACTGGCTTCTTTACTGATAAAGAAAAGGCTGAAAGCCACATCAAGGCTGGCGCTAAGCGTGTAGTTATCTCTGCACCCGCTACCGGCGATATGAAGACTGTTGTGTTCAACGTGAACCACAGCATCCTCGATGGTACAGAAACAGTTATCAGCTGCGCTTCTTGCACTACCAACTGCCTGGCGCCAATGGCTAAGGTATTGAACGATAACTACGGCATACTTAACGGCCTGATGCTTACCGTACACGCTTACACTAACGACCAGAACACACTGGATGCACCGCATCCTAAGGGCGACCTGCGCCGCGCACGTGCTGCTGCCGAGAACATCGTGCCTAACTCTACAGGTGCTGCGAAGGCAATAGGCCTGGTACTGCCAGAGCTGAAAGGCAAGCTGGATGGTTCTGCACAGCGTGTACCTACAGTTACCGGTTCTCTTACTGAACTGACTGTGATCCTCGGTAAGAAAACTTCTGCTGAAGAGATCAATGCTGCTATGAAGGCTGCTGCCAACGAAAGCTTCGGGTACAACGAAGACGAGATCGTAAGCAGCGATATCATCGGCACTTCTTTCGGTTCCCTGTTCGATGCTACACAAACTAAGGTAATGACCGTAGGCGATACACAGCTGGTGAAGACAGTTAGCTGGTACGACAACGAAATGAGCTATGTTTCTCAGCTCGTTCGTACAGTTAAGTACTTCGCAGGTATCATCAAGTAATTGATAAAACCGTTTCTTCACAGGCGTACTCAGCAACGCCGCTGTCAGGTCTCCTGACCGACAGCGATCGGGACGTATTCGTTTTGTAAAATGAAGGATCGGTGATTTTAAATGATATAGTATAGTAAAACCCGTGCAATAGCGCGGGTTTTACTATTTATGTCGGTAGACCGCTGGTTATTTTACCGGGGCCACATACACGTATCTGTGGTATTGGTGATCCGCACCTGTTGGCTTTGGCTCAATGGCCATGTACAGCATCGAATCGCTGATGAAAGAGGCCAGGGTCGAGTCCGTCCGCAGATAGCGGGCTACAGTATGCCATTCGTTCCTTACAGCCACAGTGTCGGTTATAGGGATAGCCGTTCTGTACTTTACTGCAGGGTATACCTTTCCTTTATAAAACACCGTCCCGAAATCGGCCAGTTGTGGCGATGATGTGCCGGCGGGCTGTAGTCGAACGCCACCTGCTTTTATTACGCTATCTATACTTTTCTTGCCTTGCAATACACCCTGTTCAATGGCAGGCGTGCAATACTGTCCGGGCCTTAATAGGTTTTCGGCCAGCTGCAGGCTCAGGTAGGCATCCATATAATCCCCTTTACGGAAGTAGGCTTTGTAGTCCAGGAAATAATCAAAAGTGGTTTTCTGTTTAAAACGGTGTGGCCCCATATACAGGCTCGTCATCTTCCATTTATCATTGTCCTTAGTAAAAGTGCACACCATCAGCCAGTCCAGGTCTTTATTCATGGTTTTCACAGGCGTCACATAAAGGTAGTTCAGCCCATGACTAGGGTAGAAGTAATAGTCGTATGTCTTATGTTGGGAATGCAGCAGGTTATCATAACCCGGCATCGCATCACAGTTGCTGATCAGGAACTGGTCGTAAACAGGCTTGGCCTTGCAGCGCACGTTGGCCGATGTTAGTACAGAATCCATCTTGGGCAACTGGCTCTTCAGGTAGTCGCCGGAAACAGTATACAGGTACGTAATGTTCTTTTTGGCCAGGGCAATGCACACACTATCTGCTATCTTATCAATATCGGCCCGGGTCGCGGCCTCTATCTCCTCATTTTTCAGGATATAGGCCTTCTTGGTATCGCAGCCCAAGAGAAAGAAGAAGGCTATTATAAAGGCAATGCCTGCAAACAAACGTATAGTGTGGTTCATGAGTTATAACGGTTATCTACTTAAATATCTGTTGCGTACGAAGATAAATAAATGCTGTTGGTAGTTTCAGAAAAAAAATCAGAAAAGTATTTGCAGAACACAAAATGCTCCCTATATTTGCACTCCCCAAACGGGGATAAGATCTTAAAAACAAATGCGGAAGTAGCTCAGTTGGTAGAGCACAACCTTGCCAAGGTTGGGGTCGCGGGTTCGAGTCTCGTCTTCCGCTCAGGTAATTCCAGGCCTTAAGTCTGGAATTTTTTTTGCTCGTTTTTTCATAAAAATGAGATTTCCACCAGCCCTGGTGGCGGAACTGGTAGACGCGCAGGACTTAAAATCCTGTTTGCCGAAAGGCGAGTACGGGTTCGATTCCCGTCTGGGGCACCAAACAGGAAGGAGAGCTAATTTTTTTTAGCTCTCCTTTTTTATTTACGCTGAAAGCCTTGCTAGTAGCGATAAGCATCGGCATCACCCCGTCTTCAATGTTGGTTCGAAGTTCGTTATTTTCAAAAACGAGCTTTTTGGGGAACATCGAACCAATAATCTTGTTCTTTAGCTCTAAATCCGCTTCAGTCAAGAGTTCCACCATATTCATTAAAAAGTACATTCCACCCTAAAACTGCATAAAATGAGTTCTATATATCTATAACAGGGGTTCTTGACGCTCTGTTATCTACCAGCCGTGAAAGCAGCTTGAGGAGAGCTCTAAATCAAATAATTCAGCCGAATTAGCTTCAGCAAGTAATCGTTGTACTCGCCCAAAACCTTTACACAACGCATGGAAGCTTTTGCCTGCATTTATCGTATTAACGCCTTTGTACAATATTCATATTTTCGAGAGTTCACTATTCATAATCTTTTGTCTATGCTTTGCCCCCCAATCGACCAAAGAGTCAAGTACCGGCTGTAGAGTAATGCTATATTCAGTCAGCTCATATTCTACAATAACCGGGAACCCATCTTTTATAGTCCTTTTCACAAAGCCATTCAACTCCAGCTCCCTCAATTCGGCTGCGAGAACTTTTGAAGATATACCTGTTACAGTCCGCTGAAGATCGTTAAAGCGGCTGGTTGTTCCAATGAGTGAAATTATTATGCGCAATTTCCATTTGCCCCCTATTGCATAAAGGGCATCAGCAAGTGCTCCTAATTTATAGGAGCAAGCTTTGGGGCCTAACCTATTTTCAGGTTGCCAGCTTGTTGTCATATCGGCTAATTTATACTTACCTAAATGTAATCACTTACCTTTTGTATAGTGGTTACATTTTGAAAGTAAAGGTAGATAACTTTGCTAAAAAATAAAAACATTATGGCAAACCAAACTAAAACGTCAACAGGATTGAATATTACAACGTGGGCACTTCAGGCACTTATGGCCCTATTATTTCTCATGGGAGGACTATATAATATTTCTCAACCTATCGAGGTATTGGCTCCTAAAATGTCATACGTCAATTATTTTCCTATATGGGCCGTAAAGCTTATTGCTGCTAGCGAGGTTCTGGGCGCCATCGGTTTGCTACTACCCGATATACTTCGGATCAAGACTATCCTTACACCATTAGCAGCTTTGGGCCTCGCACTAGTTATGTTGTTTGCAACGATTTACCACATTACTCATGGAGAAGCAAATGAGGCGCCGATGACAATAGTTTTGGGCATAATAGTAAGTTTCATTGCCTGGATCAGATATAAAAAAATCCCTATTAAAGACCGTCCAACGCTTGCCAGCATAACAGACAATAGGCAGTAACCCCAATTGAGTCCACAACCCTAAACAACTATTCATTTCACTCAGTTTAAATAGCAATACATGGAAAGGCGTAATTTCTTAAAGGGTTCAGCAATTATAGGTGCGTCTATACTGATACCATCAGTTATCAAAACAGCTGCACTTGCAGCCACTCGATCTGAGAGGCGTGTTTTGCAGGTAATCAAAGCCCAAAGATCATCAATCGGTTCACTTCCATTGCTGCGATCATTTGCAGGAGATGATACAGACTATGTCTCCCCCTATGTGGTCTTCGACGAATTTGGCCCTGTTGACCTGGCACCTAAGCTGCCTATGCGAGTAGATGCTCACCCCCATGCTGGTATTATCCCAATGACCTATTTTTTGTCTGGTACAGGGCATCACCGTGATAGTCTAAACAATGACTATCAATATGGCAAGAACGATTTCCTGATCTTTACGTCAGGCCGTGGTGCCATTCATATGGAAGAAACCGGGAAAAAAGTCTATGACGAAGGAGGGATTTACCACGGATTCCAGATATGGTTAAATCTGCCCGCCAAGTATAAATTCATAGCCCCTTCAACCGTAATGTATCATGAGCAACAGTTGGGATTTGTAGCAACAGAAAACTATTCCGTTAAAGTTGTTTTGGGTGAAGGATTTGGTGTAAAATCGCAAGTGAGTATGTTATTCCCAGTGTTCTATTATCATATAAAGTTGAATGAGAATACTAAACTTGAAATCCCCGTGGATCCTACTCACAATGCGTTCATTTACTTAGTAGATGGAGTACTTGAAGTACAGGGCAGACAAGAAATACAAAAGAACCAAATGGTGTTATACGAACGCAAGGGCGACTTCTTGCATGTCTATAGTAAAGCAAAATCGGAATTACTTGTGCTTGGAGGACGACCAAATAATGAACCCGTTTACTCATATGGTCCGTTCGTGATGAACTCCAAACAGGAAATAGAGCATTGCATAGCGGATTTCAATTCTGGGAAGATGGGCAATACTGATAAAGTAAATGGCTATTAACAAGGGAACGGTTAGTGATAATGACGATCCGTCTTTATCACCCCACATTTCAGTACTATGTCTTTCAGTTCGTACTATTTGCGCAATGTTGCTTGTCTATGTTCCAATCCCCATTCTACCATCGCATCCAGCACACTTTTGAAAGACTTACCTGATGGAGTAAACTCGTATTCGATTGTAACAGGAATAGTATCATGTACGGATCTTTTTACGATCCCGTTCATCTCCAAGTCGCGAAGTTCTTTGGATAACATCCTTGGTGTGATCTTAGGTATCTCCCGTTCCATATCCTTAAATCTTTTTTTACCAAAGATCAATGAAGCCATGATGGCTAGTTTCCATTTGCCATTGAGCACATTCATAGTGTCGTTCACGGCCATCATAAACGAGTTCGGACATTCTTTGATGTCGTTTAGATCAAGTTTCATATCCATATTACCGGTCAATTTCGCTATACAAAAGTATAGTACTATACAAAGAATAGCAAATATCAGGTAATTTTGGCGAGTAAAAAACAGAGGTATGCGTAGTGTAATGACTTTAGGTATTGCTGTAATGATGGCGGTGAGTATAGGTGTCCTGTATGCCAGTGATAAAATAATCAAGGCGGCTGTATCACAGCATACGACCAATAATTCTGGAAATAAAATCAATCAAAAGATGAAAATAGAAATATGGAGCGATGTAGTCTGTCCTTTCTGCTACATTGGAAAAACGAAGTTTCAAGTGGCATTAGATCAGTTTGCCGACAAAGACAACATTGAAGTAGAATGGAAGAGCTACCAACTGATGCCAAGTATTACAACTCAGACCGACAAGAACATTGACCAGGTATTGGCAGAGACTAAAGGCGTAACTATTGACCAAGCTAAGCAGATGAATACGCAGGCGGCATTGATGGGAAAACAGGCAGGGCTGGAATATAATTTTAATAAAGCCATTGTTGCTAATACTTTCAGGGCCCATCAGTTTCTGCATTTCGCCAAAAAATATGGCAAGCAAACTGACGCGGAAGGACTGATGTTCAGATCTTATTTTACAGATGGCAGAAATGTGGACGACATTCCTACACTTGTTGAACTAGGTAGGTCTATCGGACTGGATACCGTTGCATTGAAAGTAGCATTAGAACAACAGACATATGCGGATGCTGTGCGTGCAGACATAAGTGAAGCAGGGCAGATCGGCATACGCAGTGTTCCATTTTTTGTTTTCAATGGCAAATATGCGGTTTCAGGAGCGCAGGATCCGCAAACATTTCTGAACGTCCTAGAAAGGTCATTTGCTGAATGGGAAAAGGAAAAGCCTCATAAGAATATCGAGATCATGGAAGGTGGCGCTTCTTGCACGCCCAATGGGAAGTGCGAATGATGAAACAAATAAAAGAGTATAAAAAACACAGTTGTTATGACAACAGGAAATTCAGCATCGACATCCGGTTCTAATCTGGAACGATCACAAAGGAGCGTATTTAAAATAATCGGTCCCGCGATCAGTAATATGGGCAAAATGAGCCTAAAAAAAATTATTAATGGCGGTGACAGCTATCAGAATTATACTTCCCCATTTTTCATTTTCGATGAATTTGGCCCTATGGAACTGGCCAAAGGTGCGCCATTCAGGGTAGATGCGCACCCTCATGCAGGCATAATACCGACAACGTACCTATTTGAGGGTAACGCACATCACCGGGATAGCATGGGTAATGATTTTCAATATGAAGCGGGTGATTTTATACAGTTCACTTCGGGAAGAGGCGCATTGCATATGGAAGAGACAGGCGATGGGCTGTTTGAAAATGGGGGCACTTTTCATGGAATACAAAGCTGGTTGAACATACCGTCCGGGTTGAAAAATTCCGAGCCAAATGCTGCACATTTCAGAAAGGAGGATATTGAGATCATATCAGACGACAAAGCCATGATCAGGGTGATCTTAGGAGAAGTCTTCGGGGTGCGATCCCAGACCCGGTTACTGATGCCTGTCAATTACTGGCATGTGACTATAAAGGAAGGTGCTACTGTAGAGTTGCCTATAGACCCGCAGCACAACGCATTCATTTACCTGCTTAAAGGGCAACTGGTGGTAGGTAATGGGCAAACGGTAAGGGAAGGCCATGCAGTGCTTTATGAGAGAGACGGAAGTGTACTCAGAATACACGCGAAAACCACATCGGATCTCCTGGTGTTAGGTGGCGAAGTTAATAATGAGTCATATGTTGCCGCAGGGCCGTTCGTTCTCAATAATGAAAAGGAAGTGAGGCAAGCATATGCCGATTTTAAAGCAGGGAAATATGGAGATATAGATCAGACCAACGGGAAAAGAAGATTATAAAATACAAGAGCGAGAATTGAGCCTTATTGATCGCTTATTAAATTGAATTTCCCAGACATCCCCAGGCACGTTCGGTAGCGTATAAAACGCATTTGGTTGGAGATATTGGATTGCGTGCTAATGGCTATTTCAAAATCCTGGTTAATAAAGGGTGATCAATATTTCTTATGTACTGAATAATATCAGAGAATTTAACAATCAAAAAAACAACAAATGAATTTAACAGAATCATTGAAGTGGCGCTATGCCGTAAAAAAATACAGCGATAAAAAAGTAACTGATGTCGATTTGAGGGCAATCTTAGAAGCCGTCAATCTTTCGGCATCATCGGCAGGCATACAACCATATCGCATTATTGTAGTTGGGAACCCAGAAATTCGTAAGAAGTTGAGTGAAGAGGGATATAATCCTCAAATAAGCGAAGCATCTCATCTGCTGGTATTTGCTGCAATAGCTAATTTATCGGAAACGCACATTGACGAATACATGCATCGCATGTCCGTTATCAGAGGCCTTCCACTGGAAAGTCTCGATAACTTCCGTAAAATACTAGTGGCTAATATTACAGGAAGAACACAAGAGGAGAATTTTATATGGGCTTCAAAACAAGCCTATATCGGCTTGGGTACAGGAATTGCAGCAGCAGCAGAGCTACGAATAGACACTACGCCAATGGAAGGATTTAATCCGGATAGATTTGATGAGTTACTCGCACTGAAAGAACAAGGTCTAAAAAGCGTTGTACTGCTAGCACTAGGTTATCGCGATGCAGAAAAGGATCCATTCGTCAATGCCCCTAAAGTACGTCTGGCCCTTGAAAGCTTTTCTAAGCTAACAACGTAATTTCAAATCTCGAATAAAGTAAATAGTATTAAAAAAATCCAGTATTTGGTTCGAAGAAATGTCAGTTAGGGGCACAAATAGGAGAGCGGGAGCGGCGAGCGAAGAGCGATGCCCTCCCGCTCTCATTTTTTCCTCTTTCTCCGCTCATCCCTTCAATATTCATTTCAATTATCTTTGGAAAAGACTGCTATGTTCCCCTACGAAACCGCGACATTATAAAAGGGTATTGGTAGATCAAATCATCCGCTGTTTGCTATTCAAACGCTATTATCTTCTTTCCGCTACACCCGCAATTTCAATTGAAATAAAATTTAATGCAAATTCATTGTCGTACTTTTGTAGAGATCGGTACCAATGCTACAGGTCTCAATTATGCAAACGACGGCGGAACTACGTAAGAATGTTGAAATGTTGTTTGTGAAGATCGTCCGCTCATTTCTTTCGGGCATGCCGTAACATTGGTTGGCTCATATCTCCTCCTTTCATAAAGAAAGATCATATCCCGGGCATCAAGCCTGAAGCCGTGTTCCTGCTTACATCTTTAGCTAAAGCCGCTGCATATTGCTTCTGAATAGCTGAACAGAGTAAGAATGGTCTTTACCCCGCGGTGTAACATTTGTCGTCCACCTGTCATCCTTGCAATCATCGTCTGTACCTTTTAGTGCAGATCCCCACTTAAAAATCAGCTTACATAACAACAATAACATGCTCAGTAAAATAACAACCATGAAGCAACTTGACTCCCTAAAGAAAGGGGATATCATCAAACGCTTTCCCTTTAATAGTGATAACGGTCCACAGGCTATATTTGATGAAATGCAAACCAGGCATATCAATACCTATGAGGTGCTCTCTATCGATCAGCGCAAAAACATTTTCTCGTTGATCATTGCTAATCACAATGAGATAGCCTTTGCATCACCGGTAGATATTGATCGTTTATTTATAGCCGGCAAAGATCTTATCTCTGATGATGTTTGGTGGATAAACCCCTGAGGCCTTTGAGTTACACCGGGGAAAGCTACGATGAATGCCGTCTCTGCACTCGTGCAGCCTATGCCTGTCATTGCTTAGGAGGGTAAATTAACATGAGTAACCTGCCCGGTGGCACAGTTATGCTACTCTATACTGCAAATCAATTTTATGAAACACAATCATCACGAAGATGCTGCGAAGCATTACACGGAGGCTGCAAAGCACCACACAGAAGCACATAAAAGTCATCAGGACGGTAAGGATGAAAAGGCTGTGCAGCATGGTAATACCGCAGAAGAGCATAGCCAAAAGGGTGCTGAAAGCGCTAAACAAGCTGTGAAGAAGAATACAGAGAAAAACAGCAGTAAGTAATTTATTGCATCGTAACAAAAAAGGAGGGCCATGCCCTCCTTTTCTGTTTTATTGGCAATGGTGTGGTGAGGCAAGTATTGCCCAACTTCATGTAAAAGAAGCAGCAGTTGCTTCATATTGCAGGTATATTGGATCTCTTGCGGGTAAAGCCGGGATAATAGTGTAACTTCAATAATATATGACAAAAGACGGTCCAATAATAGTTATTGAAGATGATGCAGACGACCAGGCCATGCTGGTTGATATATTTAGTAACCTCGGATACAAAAATGAAATAGTGTATTTTTCGGACGGGAATAAAGCGCTGGAATATCTCAATCAAACGGACATACATCCATTCTTGATATTGTCTGATGTGAATATGCCGAAAGTCAATGGCTTCGAGCTGAGGAGCAAAATATTTACAAACGAACAATTGCAGACCAAGTGTATCCCTTATTTATTTTTCACAACAGCAACAACAAAAAAAGCAGTGGTTGATGCTTATGCAATGTCTGTGCAAGGCTTTTTTATCAAGCCTAATACAATGGCAGAAGTTGAAGGCGTTATAAAGAAAATAGTAGAGTATTGGAAAGAGTGTATTGCACCAAGTCAGTATGATTAACACTCCGGCACAGCTGCCCGCACGTTATCATATCATTTTCAGTCATCCACCATCACTACATATTTCCCTTTTATCTTTCTGGCTGATCCTAAAAATAACTAGCTTCACGATAATAATTATTCATGCACACGGATAAAGGCCACGCCACTTTGGAGGAGTATTATGCCCGTCGGGCAAAAGAGTATGAGGATATATATTACCGCGATGATGCGCAGAGACAAGCAGAGCAACTAAAGATCCGGTCCGCCTTGAAGGAAGCACTCAAGGGCGCAGATGTCCTCGAAGTAGCCTGCGGCACAGGTTATTGGACACAATTTCTTTCCGAAACAGCCTCCGGAATTACGGCTACAGACTTTAACCAGGAAGTCCTCGACATAGCAAAGCATAAGAACTTCATTTGTCCTGTTTATCTGGAAACAGCTGATGCCTATGATCTACCATTTGCAGCCGGAACATTCACCGGCGGCTTGGCCAACTTCTGGTTTTCTCATATTCCTAAAAGCCGTATCCACGAGTTCCTAAGTGGCTTTCATAACAAACTCCAGCCAGGGTCGTGTGTTTTTATTGCCGACAACATGAATGTACCAGGCGTGGGCGGAGACTTGATTGTAAAGCCCGGCGACGAGAATACATATAAATTAAGAACGCTTAAAGATGGTACAAGCCGGGAAGTTCTTAAAAACTATTTCACCAGGCACGAGCTGTTTCAGATATTTAAAAACTACAGCCCCTCCCTTACAGAAGACGATATTTATATCGGGGAGTGTTTTTGGTTTATAAAGTACACGGTCTGATCCCTGAATAAGAGCAAATAAGCCAATGCAGGCTTATTTGCTCCAATTTATTAATGTTATAAATACCTTTTTCGGACGCTATGAACTCCGCGCGCCTATTTACCGGGTTGGCCATATTTAACCTCTAATGCAATGGCATCGTCCACTTCCTTAGCATCGAGAAGCAACGTTGTAGTTACCGAGCCCATACCGCTTGCTTTGATCTTCAGCGCTATTGCCGCTGCCGCTGCTGCATTTGGCAGATCGCATATTACGTAGGCATCGCAATGAGAAACATAATAGTATGATTCCATCTTACCACCCAGGCCCTTTATCATAGTCGCGGTTACCTTTTTGCGGTCTGTCGCGCTTCCCGACTTTAGTACAGCATCAGCACCTTCTTTAGAATAAGATGCACAGATCATAAATTTCATACTCGTGTTTTTATTTGATTATTAAAATATTGTTGCAAGTAAGTATTGCTTATTTCGCGATCATTGAATCGAATATCATTCTACAATACTATATTATTATGTTTAAATTAACAAGATTTAAAAGTGATGGCGGTTTGTTTTGTGGCAGAATAGGCCATACCATTCAATACATTAACAACGGGGTTTTCTATTTAAACTTACAAATATTTAATATCTTAGCAACAAACGGATAATATTTCGTTATTTGATAGGTTGCCTGCATCGCCACAATATGCCAAATTATGATAAGATATTTCTTAGCCATTATACTACTTCTGTCGTTGCAGGTGCAGGGGCAAACTTTTTCAGGCACGGGTGGCTCCGTTCCCGATGCGGCCCCCGGGGGCTATTTTGATCTGCCGGTAACAGGGTTGTCGTCTACTACGCTTACCCATGCTTTTGGCTTGGTGCGGGTATGCATTAATATCAATCATACCTACGATGGCGACCTGGAAGCTAAGCTGATAGCGCCCGATGGCACTGTAGTATCACTGTTCACCAACATAGGTGGTGGGGGTGATAATTTTACAGCTACCTGCTTCGATTCTGTCAGCACGTCACCCGGCATTGGCAGCGGCACACCGCCCTTCACTGGCACATTCTTGCCCGAAGGTTGCCTGGGTAATATTAACAATGGGCAAAACGGCAATGGCACCTGGCGGCTGTTCGTACAAGACGATGCTGCTTCCGACACAGGCATCGTCGTCGACTGGCAGCTGACTTTTGGTAGCAATGCACCCACTCCGTTTGCCATGAGCACAGATCTGCCGCTGGTCATGCTCAACACCCATGGGCAAACCATCCTCGATGGCCCGCGCATATTTGCCAACATGAAGGTGATAGACAATGGCACCGGTATGCTCAATCATTCTACTGACCCCGGTAATGTATATGATGGCACTATCGATATCTCCATCAGGGGCGCTTCTTCGGCCTCGTACCCTCAAAAGTCATACGTGCTCACCACATACCAGGCCGATAGTACCACCGATTCTAATGTGGTATTCTTCGGTATGCCTTCAGAGCACGATTGGATATTACTCTCCGGTTACAACGATAAATCTTTTATCCGCAATACGCTTATGTTCCGGCTGTTCAACAGCATGGGCCACTATGCCACGCGCACCCGCCATTGCGAGGTAATGCTGAACGGTGAGTATATGGGTGTCTATATTTTTATGGAAAAGATAAAGCGCGATGCTAATCGGGTGAATATATCTAAACTGCGGGTGCAAGACACCACCGGCGATCAGTTGACAGGTGGCTATATCTTCGAGCATAACTTCCCTTACCCGGGATGGACCACCCACTACGCTCCTGATTCTTGTAATACGCGTTTTTACGAATTTAAGTACAGTTATCCGTCGGGCGATTCCATCCGGCCACAACAGGCCAGCTATATCCAGCACGTGGTAGACACGCTGGAGAATCGCCTCTACGGTCCCCTGCCTATCGATCCCGTTTGGGGCTACCGGCCAAAGATCAATTCATCATCATTTGTAGATTATTTCCTCTGTAACGAGATGTCGTGGAACAACGATGGCTTCAAGAAAAGTATGTTCTTCCACAAGACCAGGGACAGCCACGACCCCACACTGCATGCAGGGCCTATATGGGACTTCGACTGGTCGCTGAAACGCATGCCCTGGACACCAACAGACGTTTCAGGTTGGATGTATACCGCTGAACCATGCACAGGCGATGTATTGTTCCTGCCCTGGTGGAAGATAATGATGACCGATACCGTTTTCCAGAACGAGGTAAGATGCCATTGGGAATATTTCCGCCAGCACGCCTTCAGCAACGATTCTATCGATCACTATATCGATTCTATGGCGCTGCTGCTCAACCAGGCACAGGCGCGTCACTTCTCCCGGTGGGCTATATTAGGCATCAATGTAGGCACGCCCGAAGCTCCCCCTTTCGCCACATCTTACCAGGAAGAGATAGATACCATGAAGGCGATCATTCAGCGCCGTTTGGTTTGGATGGACGCTAACCTGCCCGGCCACTGCTATGTGCCCTACAACCCCGACACTACAACCTCTATAAGCATCATTAAGACCCAAGTGTCCGGAGGCGTCGCCTGCTCGCCCAATCCTGCCACTAATAGCTTTACTGTTAGCTGCAATGGCGTTAAGGCTACTTCCATAAAGGTATACTCGCAGATAGGGCAGCTGGTATATGTGCAACAAGTGCCTGCCAATGCTACAGACATAAATATCGATTGTACGCGGTGGAGTAGTGGGTTATACCTGGTAAGCGTGCAGCAAGTGAACCAGCCGCCCATTTTGATAAAGGTCATCAAACAATAGGGCACGTGTTGCAAATGATTGTTTAGATAGGTGTTAAAAGTATCTCTCGCGTATTTTTTGCGGCCTTTAATACGTATTTTCATTGTCTGCTACATTACATTGCTCCATGCGTTATTTACTGTACATATGTATTATCGCGCTCACGTGCGCCACTATCATCACTTGCAACAGGCCGCCTTATTATGCTACCAACAAGATATACAGGCAGCAGGCCGGTGAGTATGCCGCACGGCTGAAACAAAACCCCGGCATCACGGCCAACGATACACTTACGGCAGCACCGTATTTTGTAGGCACTACCAACTTCACTATGCGAAAGCCCAACTTCGTGGTCATACATCATACGGCACAGCAAACAACAGAGCAAACGCTTAAAACATTCACACTGCCGCGTACAGAGGTGAGCGCACACTATATCATTGCCCGCAATGGCACCGTATATCACATACTCAACGATTATCTGCGCGCCCATCATGCAGGTGCCGGCAAGTGGGGGAGTATCACCGATATGAATTCCTGCTCCATAGGTATAGAGCTGGACAACAATGGCACCGAACCCTTTGCCGATGCACAGGTGGCCAGCCTGCTGGTACTGTTGCGGCAATTGAAGCAGGCATATAACA
This sequence comes from Chitinophagaceae bacterium, assembly GCA_947455215.1. Classification (GTDB taxonomy): domain Bacteria; phylum Bacteroidota; class Bacteroidia; order Chitinophagales; family Chitinophagaceae; genus Flavipsychrobacter. The sequence goes on along the minus strand of CANGNA010000037.1, from coordinate 19,167 downwards.
TACCCACTGCCAACTTCATAGGCCATGCCGACTTTGCTCCCGCCCGCAAAACAGACCCAGGCATAGCTTTCCCTTGGAAGACCCTGGCAGAAAATGGCTTTGGCCTGTGGTACAGCGATACCCTGCGTAGCGCTCCGGAAGGCTTTAATTACTTACTGGCTTTGCGCCTTATTGGTTACGATGTACACGACTCCACCGCCGCTATAAAAGCCTTTAAGCGACACTATATGCAGGATACCGCCCGTCAGCTGTCACCACGCGATCTAAGTGCTATATACGATCTGATGAACAAAAGCTGATGCTATCTATTATTTAAAAAAAAGAACACGTACTTATGATACCCCCTACACAGCCTGATTTAGGTATTGATAAAGGCTCCCCACGTTCATCGGCCAGGTTGTGGTGGCGCACAAAACGCTTGAAGTATAACATTGGTTTGGTGCTGGCCGGTGTGTTGGCATTCATTGCTTATGCAACTATTGGGCAATATCTCATTGCGCCTTACGATAAAGACTTTGAAGTGTCCGGGCTCACCACTTTCATTCAGGGTATTGGTTATCTTATAATGATGGGAATAGCCAATATCCTTTACTCACTGGGCTACCTTGCCGATCGGTTATACAATAAAGACGGGCACGATATTTTCCGGATAAGACTATTTAATGTTGGATTTTGGTTTTCCTTTTGTTTACCTTTTTCTATACCGCTGCTGCTCTTTGTGCAGTATTTTGCAGAGTACAGGAAATAGCTATTTCCAACCTCAGTTATATACTATGATCAATTTTAAAACAACCATAGCCGGGCATTTGGACATATTTGTCAGTCAGCAACAAGACGAGTTGGATGATGTTGAAGAAACATGGCATGAAGTATTGATCCACGGCGACCCGCAAGGGCTCAGGTCGTTGGCCGATCTGTTATTGCAACTGGCAGATGCCGACCAGGACAGTATACCCGACCTTCCTGTAGGTGCGCGGGAACATGTGCACTTACGTCCGGATGTCGAATTGTCCAATAGCTCAGTACCGGTTATCATCGGCCGCTTAGACGCAAAAGGAACAGGTGCTTTTTATAGCACGTATACGCCACGCAATGTGCCCTCTTAGTTAGATTTAGGGTTGCCGGATAGTATTGGCGATGCTCTTCTTCTTCCCTCACCTCACACCAGTCATCCATTCACTCCACCGTCTGTTCATTTCCCCGCGATATATACCATTTCCCCGTTATCAACTTTCTACATGTTGCACAGGTAGGTATGTTTGCCTTGTAAAAACAATTACTCACCATCAAAAAATACAATTATGGAACAGGTTAAAGAACGAAAGGAAATATTGGGCTGGGCGGTATTCATGGGCGCAATGTTCATCGGTATGGGTATCGGTAGCATATTCGACCAAACAGGTGCCGGTACGCTTATCGGTATGGGCGTCGGCTACATCGGCGAGCTCATTATCGAAGCCCGGTCTAAGAACACAGAAACTACAAAATAGCAGCCGGTAGCACGGGCTCAAACAACAAAAGGCAGCACCTTGCGTGCTGCCTTTATTATTCCCGGGAAATCTGAGATCACGCTTTAATGGCATTTTCAATCGTGGTGGGGTCCACCAGTCCCCTGTGCTCAATTATCTTACCATCCTTTATACGGAATATCCTGAAGCCCCCAGTTCCAAATGTTCGCCCGGTGGCTGCTATGCCACGCCATGCGCCGGTATGCTTCAGCATCATCGTCACACGGATGGCTACCTTGTCATCTTCTGCTATTACCTCGTCTATCCTCGTAGTGTGCTCAAACGAGTTACCCAGCCCGTTTATCCATAGCTTTAAGCCATCGGCACCGCTAGGCATGCTCGGTGGTAAAGAGTGGTCTTCAAAATTGCTGTGTAAAAATCGGCACAGTTCCTCATACTGCTTTTGGTTCCATATCGTTTCGATAAAGTCGGCAACCAGTTGTTTGTTTTTTGTGATCATTTGCATTGTTATTTATGTTGCAAATGTCATCAGCCTGCTGCGCCTCATCCTGTGATAAATGTCACAAAATCCAAGCGGCTTTATGGTTTGCGGATCCTGCTCAGTGTTTCCCTGGCAATACCCAGGTACGATGCGATTTGGGAAAGACTTATTCGTTGCAATATCTCCGGTTGTGTGGTCAGCAGGTATTGGTAGCGTTCCTTTCCGGTTAACAGGCGAAACATATTGGCATGCGCTTCCTGTCGCATCAGCACTTGTTCTGTAACCGTTCTGCCAAAGGTCTCTGCGCCGGGTATAGTGGTGTACAGCTCCAGCATAGCATTACTTTCAAACCGGTACAGTACCGATGGTTCGTATGCCTCAATAGTCGTATCCGAAGCGCCCGCAGTACGCAGGCTGCGCAGGTTGGTGGCAAAGCCGCCTTCAAATGTAAAGTCAGTATTTACTTCAGTTCCATTGTTCAGCGTGTAGGTCCTCAGGCAGCCACTGGCCACAAAGTAAATGTGTCGGCATATCTTTCCCTCCTGCAATATAACAGCACCTTTTTTCGCTTCTGTCTGCGTTGCTATTTGCATCAATGCAGCACACAACGTTTGGGCATCAGGTACTATTGTGCTAACGGTTTTCAATAACGGTGGTGGTATAACCTTGGTCATGGTTTATAAAGGTACTGCAAATTCTATCTGCTGTAATCTCTCCGTGTTTTCGTTATTTTACTCCATTATCTGCAACCTTTATGAAATGCAATTTTAAGATCCGCAACTACTTAGACATCGAGATAGACGGTCGCATCATCGATCTGCACAACAATTTCGATTTCACAGGCTATCAGCACAACGAGCCATTGAATCAATTGACGATCTCTTTCGTAAAGTCTTCAGGTAGCTGGGTGCCTGCGGGCGAGTTTGCCGCACTTTCATTCACGCTTAAAGGCATCAATTATCTCAGGCTATTGCCGCCCGATCCCGAATTGCCAGGTGATGAGGATCAATGTTTGATGAGTGTCACTTTCTATTATCCTGATGATAGAGAAGAGGATTACTGGTTACTCGCCAAAGAATTGCCTGATGCAGGCGACGATATCATTTTCAGATTCCGTAGCGATCGGGTGATCCGTGCTAATTGTGATAGTGTCATTCTGGAGGCTATTTAGCCACTGTAAATTACCAACTGCCAATTAAGATCTTTTATTTATAGTGCATTATTTCAATGTATGTAAATATTTATTTTTCATTAGTTGCTGAAAATTAATGCGGATGGGTCTATGTTTGTCGGTATTTAGTATCTGTTACTGCCTGTCAATAAACTAAATATATTGGTCCCAAAAGCATTGCTTATTTCCCTTAAAAACTGGGATTCGCTCATGGAGTTACCGGTTTTGCTTTCGCAAGGCGGTTTCGAAGTCGATATCTACGCCGAACCCGGCTCATGGGTACTTAAAAACTCATTCTACAAAAGGCATATTCCCGCCGCTGCTGATCCCGATATATTTGTTGATGAACTGATGGCCATGGTAGCTGCGGCGCCCGATGCATACGACTGGATCATTCCCGGCGATGATATCGTTATCCGCATGCTGAATGAACGCATAACCGATGAAGCAACTTTCTATCGCTTTATGCCGCTTGTCAATATCGATCATCGCTCCATTTTGGGCACCAAGTCGGGTCTGTCGCAACTATGCTCCCGGTACAACATCACTACGCCGGGCTATGCCGTTTACTCCGATGGTATGTCCATAGCTGATATCGCCACTGCTGTACCTTTCCCTATGATGGTGAAAGAGGATATGAGCGAGGGCGGTTATGGGGTGTATATCTGCCACAATGAGAGCGAGCTGGGACAAACCATCAATAGCATACAAAACCGTCGCAACCTCGTATTCCAGCAGTATATAAAAGGGCCAGAGATCAACACCGAAGTATTGTTCCACAAAGGGCAATTGATGGTATACAGCTACTCCGAGCGGCTCGATTGCTTTGGCCAGTTCGGTGTGTCTACAAGCCGCATATACTATAACAACCCAGCCATGGAGGCAGAGTTGTCTCATATCGGTAAAACACTTGGCCTTAGCGGTTTTGGCAATGTGGTATTCATGCTCAATGAGCGCGATAACAAACACTACCTTATTGAGGTAGACATGCGCCCCAACTCATGGATGTTCTATGGCCAGTATACCGGCAACGATTTTGCTAAGGCAATAGCACAAATAGCAGCGGGCACTCTGCAGCCCGTTCGTCCCGATAGCACACTGCCCAACAAGCGCAAGGTAATAGCCCTGTATAAAAAGGACATTTACAGGTGCCTGGTGCACAAAGATGTAAAAGGACTACTGAAATGGACGGTCAACTGGAGCCAGCGCTGGCGCTACATACCCCGCTACGATAAGACCTTACTGAACGCCTCCACAGATTTCCTGCTAACCACTTTTGCCGATATGGTAAAGGGTAAGTTGAAACGTGCTTGATATCATACATCACATGTCATTGCCCGTAGGCGCAAAATGTTTGTAGCAAAAAGTGTTTGGCGTGGCTTGTAGCTCACTCGTCCGCGCTTGTAACGCGGATGCCCCGGCGCGGCGTTTGTAACGCCCGTACTACAAATGATACATCACACGTTATTGCCCCGTAGGGGCAAAATGTTTGTAGCAAAAAGCAACCAACTGTATAGCATGCCGTAGGTATGCAACAATCGCTAACGGACTCAATTTAAACACCCAAAAACACCACAAAAACCAAAACCCCGCCGAAAATTGCAGCGGGGTTTGGCTATCATGTTATTACGTATTACCGTATCAATGTCACACTACCGGTGTACGATGTGTTTTCGACCATATTATCGGGCTGGGCCACTATTATCTGGTAATAATAAGTGCCCATCTCTTGCGGCGTACCATTAAATGTGCCATCCCAGCCATCCTTCAGGTTGGTAGAATAAAATACCTCCTGCCCCCAGCGGTTAAATATGCGGAACTCCACCAGGTGGTGATACCTGAAGCCTACCGGGCGGAACACATCATTATGTCCGTCGCCATTAGGGGTAAAGGCTGTCGGTATGCCGCCATCAGCCGCCGTATCTACCGTTATGGTTACGTAAGCCGTATCGCGACAGCCATATTCGTTCATGCCAAACACCGTGTAGGTGGTGGTCGTTATTGGCCTGGCTATAGGGTTGTTGATGTTCGGGTTGCTCAGCGATCCGTCGTTAGGCAGCCACGTGTAGTACAGCGCATTATTAGCATACAGCCTTATGCTGCTGCCATAAGAAATGGTCTGGTCCAGCGTTACGTTGGTCAGTGGCGATGGTGTCTGTATCACCACATTCACTGTGCCTGGCAGGCTCACACAATTCAGCAGTGTGTAAGTAGCGCTATACGTGCCCGCATTCGGATACGATGCATTCACCACATACGGATCAGCTATAGTTGAGGTAAAGCCCGCCGGGCCGCTCCAGTTATACACGCCGCCACCTGCAGCATCGGTAGCATTCAGCAGCAGTGTCTGGTGGTCGCACAGCGGCTGGTAGCTCAACACTGGTGCCGGCGGATTTGGTGGATCTATAAGCGTTATTGGCCCTACAGACGCGGATACGCAGCCTGTAGCATTGCTGGTCACATAAATATTGGAATAAGTGCCTGCAGCCAGCAGGTTGCTGCTCGGCAGGTTGATGGTCACCTGGCCCAGGCTGTTGGCCGCAAGCGTAATGCCCGGCGCCGGACTGCCATTGTATGTATAGTTCACTAAGTAGCTGCCAGTGGTTAATCCGTCCAGTAGTATGGTGCCATCCGTGCCACCGCAAGTGGTGGGGTTGGTCTCTGATATAGCCGATATTACCGGCGATGGGTTGACCGTGAAAAGGGTAGTGGTAGAACACAAACCTGCAAAGCCGTACACTATGGTTGCAGTGCCTGGCGCTACTGCTGTTACCACGCCGGTTACAGCATCTACTGTGGCTATTGCAGGGTCAAGGCTGCTCCATGTGCCGCCCGGCACACCATTGCCCAGCGCGCTGGTATTACCTGCGCAGGCCGACATAGTGCCGGTTATTGCAGTAGGGAATGGGTTCACTGTTACCGGTGCTGTTACATAGCAGCCGGAAGCCAGCGTATAAGTTACTGTGGCCACACCCGCTGCCGCACCGCCCACCAGGCCCGCTGGCGAAACTGTGGCTATGCCTGCCGGTGTTGCTGTCCAGGTGCCGCTGCCGCCACCCGCAGTATCAGAAAGTCCTATGGTTTGCGTTACGCATACGGTCGATGGACCTGCAATTGGCGATGCGCCTGCATTTACCGTAACACATACGTAAGACCAGTAACCACTGGCTGTATAAGATATATTGGCCGTGCCGGCCGAAACGCCGGTAACAGTTATAGAAGTACCTACCGATGAGCTTACAGTGGCTATTGCAGGGTCTGATGTACTCCACACGCCACCAGGGGTTGATTCAGTAAAAGTAGATGTACCACCTGTGCAGAACACCACACCCGTAGTAGTAGCTATGGCAGGGTATAAGGTCAGCGATACTATGCCATTACCTGTTGCTGTAGTAGCTGTGCCGTTCACAAGGCCTGTGGTCAGCGCAATAGGGTTCACATAGTTGGCGCCACCGCCACCGCCTGCAGTTATGGTGTTCACACCGGCTGCTACAGTATTACCTGCACCACCACCGCCGCCACCACCATAGCCTGCACCTCCGCCGCCGGCCGACTGGCTGCCTACGGGGCCTGTGCCGCCATCTCCGCCATTGCCGGGGTCGGCAGCGCTTGCAGCACCGCCGGCATAAGTTATGCCTGTACCTCCGGCTGCGCCAAAGCTGCCCGGTGTACCACCTGTGCCGCCAAAATTCGGGGCATAGCTGCCACCTGCAGCGCCAACAGCGCCGCCATTGCCACCGTTCACACTGGGGGTAAGCGCACCGCCGCCGCCACCACCGGCAGCCACTAATAATACCTGAGATGTAGATGTATTGAGCACAGCCGATGAGCCGCCGCCACCGCCACCGCTCACGTCGGTACCTACAGTGCCCGATGGGCCTGCAAAGTTACCCGCATGCCCGCCATGGCCATAGCCTGTGCCGCCCAGTGCGCCTGTAGTGCCGGTATAAATAGGTACACCGGTAGCACCTGCCATGCCTACATAATAGGTGAGCGAGGTGACAACCACGGGGTTGGCCACATCAAGCGTACATACTATCGATCCGCCCCTGCCACCGGCACCACCATCGGGAAAACCCGTGCCGCTGCTGTTGCTGGCGCCACCCTGGCCACCACGCATATTCACTATTACGCCCGATATACCACATACACCCGGTATGTTGGGCACGGGAAAAAGCGTCTGCGCCACCGATAGGGTAGCAAATGCTATAAAAAAAGCTAAGAGGAATGTAAAGGGCCTGAGCATAACGCAATTTTAGTTTTCATGAACCACCGGCAAGCCGAAAGAACGTTTAAAAGAGAATGATGTTAATATAGACGACAAAATTATCAATATCGTTGGTACTACCCACCCTTTATATTGCTGCATAACAATTACTTTATGCAGCCAACCCTCCGCTCCGGCACACCCATACCCCGTTACCAATAACCCCGTTCCTCACTAAGATACGTAGAAAATAAACGTAATACCCAACACCAACGCAAATAGATAAGAAAAATTATTCACCGCCCCACAACCATCGCCAAGCCATTATTTTCACCGCATTGCACAATATGTTTTATATCAATAGGTTATTGCAGTTAACACACCGCCCTGAATGGCAATGTCATTAAGTTAAGGAAATTGGGTTGGGCTGAAAGCCCGAAAGATAATAGCCTGGGGTGCAGCCCCAGGTGTAAAATAGACGACGGTAAGCTCTGAAAGAGCGAAAGATACCCCCACATGATTCTTAACTTAATGACATTGCCTGAAAGGGCGGGCTATCACAGCGTCGTGTTTCTCTTAGTCGCCGTAGCTTTACGCGAAGGTGACAACCCGACGGCTACAGCGACCAACATAAAGACCGTCCTCGGGGATGTCTCTCAGTGCGCTGCCTTGTGCGTTGGCGAGGACTCCCCGATATCGGGCCGGACATTAAAGCGCAATACTGTTCGGCAAAAAACTTTTCGTCTCATCACATGCCCGGCAAGAAAAACAGTTCGGCGAAATTTCAATTTCGTCGTAGGTGTAGGCCATCTCCCGATGGCCGATACAACACAACACCACCGCACCCACCGCCCTGTAAGGGCGGGCTATCACAGCGTCGGGTTTCAACCCGACGGCTACAGCGACCAACATTAAAGCCGTCCTCGGGGATGTCTCTCAGTGCTCCGCCTTGTGCGCCGGCGAGGACTCCCCGATATCGGGCAGGACATTAAGCGCGCAATACAGTTCGGTGAAACTTTCCATTACATCACATGCTGATCTAGAAAAACAGTTAGGCGAAATTTTCAATTTCGTCGTATGGGTAGGCCATCTCCCGATGGCCGGAATAACACAGGCAACGGTTAGTGCTTTTAATTAAAAAGCTCTATTGTTTGAAGTAGTTTTCTAAATTCTTCTTCCGGCTCTCTCCACCAGTTTGTCGACCATATTCTATGAAATGTAAAACCGTTTGCTTCCAATTGTTGTTGGCGATATAGATCGTAATGCCAGCTCAATTCATCACTGTGATAGGCAGCTCCATCACATTCAATTGCTAGTTTTCTTGTGGTGTTTTTTTCTTTCGGTAAGACAACCATATCTATGCGAAAACCGCCGCATTTATATTGTAACTTAATTCTGTCCTCTCCAATAGACTCTTTAAGCCAATCATATACCTCTTGTTCAAATGGTGACTCTGTCTGGTCTAATGATTGCAGACTACTAGCTTTCTGCCCAATTCCAACTGATTGTTTGATAAATTGCAGAATGTTCTCCTTTTCTTCCCAATTTTCATTACTTACAGCTTTTGAGTAATTGAGATACGCAAAGAATCCTGCAGTTCCGTCAACCATCTGCTTGCTTTGAATTCTACTTCTATATTCTGGAATTCGACTTTCGGGAACAGATGTGACAACATACATTTTCTTCCTTGCTCGAGTAATAATAACGTTAAGCAGTCTGTGACCATTAGAACCGGAAATTGGACCAAAACTCATCCGGAACGTACCCTCTTTCGTTACTCCAAACGTAGTACTGATCAAAATGTAATCTCGCTCATCACCTTGCACATTTTCAAGATTTTTCACGAAAAAGCCGTTAGCTTCTAAAGAAGCCATTTTAGAATTGAATTCAGAATTCTCTGATCTTTCGTTGTCGATGATACTTAAAATGAGATTTCGCTGATCAATGTTAAATGTTGCGACTCCTACTGAAGCGTCAGAGGGGATTTCTGTGTTTAATATCCGTAAAATTTCCTTCGCTTCAGTTTCATTTTTTCTTGCTTCATATTGCCCTGCGACATGATGGTAGGAAATAGCTTTATAATGTTCAACCTCGGGCATTGGAATCAAACGACTATTATAAAAACAGGTGTTCGAGAATTCTATAAGGTCCGGATGTTGAGACCTGTAATGCATATCTAACCATGTTTTTCTAAACCCATACTCGGTTGCAAAAGCAAGTAGCGATTCTTGAAGTGCAAGATTTTTTGCAGAATTGTCCCGCAGTTCTCCAAGTATGTCTTCATCATTATCCTCATTTTCTCCGCTTTCAGTATCATCATTATCATCGACTAATTGTCTGGGACTCTCAAAGTAGCTCGAGGGTGGCATCTGTAAACTATCACCAGATACAATAGCTTGCCTGCCCCTTAACATAGCGGTGAACGTATCTTCAATTCTAAGTTGACTGGCCTCATCGAAAAGCACTATATCGAATAGATCTTTTTGTAGCGGTAAAAGCGAACTACAGGTAGAAGGGTTAAGCATTATGACGGGGAAAAAGTCTGAAAATGAGTCAGGGTTTGTAAAGATGATTTTTCGTAAGGAATTGCGTGTACCCCCTTTTGACCCTCTTAAGTTGTAAAGTTGATTGATGCTTAGTCCTAGCTTGCTCACTTTTGCCTGGCCTTCATTAAACCAGTTATTTAGATTGTGTTCAATAATCTCTTTTTCTTGTTTTTGAATCTTCAGTCTTAGATCTTTAAGAATATTTAAGTTCGTTTCGTCAGTGGGGAATCTATCTCCGACATCTTCTTTTAGCAAACTATAAAAAAGCCATGCGTCGTTAAGCAGCTCTGTCCATGAATCTGCGTTTCTACTTTTAAGTTCGCTAAGCCATTCAATCTGAACTGGTGTTGCTTTTCGAAGTATATCTTTCCATTTAAAGTAGATGAAAATAATTTTTTCATATCGGAGTAATTCATCTAATTTATTTTCTAAGTCTGCTGTGGTTTGTTCCAGAGAATAGATATCAACTAAACGACCATTTAACGAAATGCCATTGATGATCCCACCGATTTGTTTCCATAAGTTTGTAATTTCAAGTTTAACTGAATGTAGTTGATCCGCAATCTTTTCTCCATTTTTGAGATTAGCAAAATCCGAACTTAATTTTGAGGTTAGGTCACGCTCGCTATAACCTAAAAATGATGTTTTTAATTGAGCAATATTTTTTTCTTGGTTATTCGCAGTAAAATCAACGCCCAGTTTATTTGTACTAAATGTATTTGCTTGTTTTAATAGTTGCAGGGCTTTTTGAGAGTCTTGTATATAAAGCCGCGAGCTCTTTAAAAAAATGGATTTTATTTTTTCTAGTTTGCTGGGAGTATATACATCTTTGTTCTTACTCTTATATCGTTTTTCTAAGTCTGACAGCTGATTTAGTAGTAGCAGACAAGAGTCCAGTTCAATCTGATGATTATTTACGCATATTTGAGTAAATAACTCTTTCGATGTGGACACTATCTTTTTTATGTCGTTAGTTTTTTGCTTCCAATTCTTTATACTGTATGGAAATGTTGAATCGAGCCCGCTCGCTACTATTGCGTCATAGTTGAGTACGTTCTCGAGATAGCTTATTTCAGATTGAATTTTCTTGAAAACATGACTTGTATCTTCTATTACTGAAGCAATACTTCTAAATTCTTCAGGTGCTACCTTGTGTTTTCGAAAAATATTTTGGAGATTATATAGTTCTTGTTTTTTTTCTTCACTCCGGTCTTGCTTTATCCATTCAGTAACCAAAACTGACCACCATCGTTTCTGAGGTTCACGAAGTGCCTTATATTGGTTTTCTATCTGTTCAGCTTTTTCTTCAAAACGTTGTATGTCGGCTCTTAAAATACTCAAAGAATGGTTGAATGAAAGTGCTCTTGCTGTACGAGATCGAACATTTTCGACAATTGGTCCACGGTCTCTTACAGTATCTTCAACTAAAGCAATGGAGTTAGCGATAGAGGGCGACATTTTACTTAGATTGTCTTTCAATACTTCTAACGCCGTTCTCTTTTCACAAACAATAAGTACTTTCTTTTTGTTTGCCAGTGCAGATGTTATTAAAGCTGTTAATGTTTGGCTTTTACCTGTACCTGGAGGTCCTTCTACAACGATATTTTCATTATTTTTTAAAGCATGTAATACACTGTTTTGACTAGGATCGGTTAATACCGGGCTATGTATCTGTTCCCATTCAAAACTTGTTTCTTGTCCCTCATTTAGTGAGTTGAAATCATGCAAAAGCTGCTCCATTTCTTTGATTTGGCTTTGCTTTTGATTTTTATATAGGCTAAACACGCCATTCCAAATAATTCCATTGTTTGTGAAACAAGGATCATCGACACTTGCTTTTTCTGGAAGGGTTGTTATCCCGTCTTTATCTGGTGAGATTTCATCAGCGTTGAATAATCGCTGCACTTGCAAACAATAGTCTAGTATTTCATTTTTGTCCAGAATACCATCTTCAAAAACTTCCTCAGCAAGTTGCGGTAATTTTATATGTTCTTCATTTTCAAAGTAAGCCGCCAAAACATCATTTGTTCTTACTTCAGTATTAGCATCCATGGAAATTACCCATTCTCTTTCTTTATTGAACGACTGTCGAATATTGAGTGGGAAAATAAATAGAGGAGCAGCAATTGTCTTTTTCGCATCTTTGGCTGACTTGCGCAGAATAATGGGAAAGCCAAATCCAAAGGTGTTTACCCCATGTTCTTTCAAGTAATCTTCATGATCATACTTTATTGCAGATAATCGTTTTGATATTCTCGATAGCTTTGGAATTTCCAGTACATCTTTATCTGCCGTTTCTATACAAAATTTGAAATGAAATGACCGTTGACTAAGTAATGTATTCAGAAACTCATTCGCAAGAGTTTCATTAATGATATTGAGATCGTTTAACGGTAATCTAGTAGTTAGATTACCAGGCAAAGAATTTAATGAGACAGAGCGTGAGTTGCCTACTGTTAATTTTTTCAATAATGTTTGGGCGAATGCGGCTGTGCATCTGATATTTGACATGGTTTCAAATTGTTAAGAACTGCTAATAAACGAAATTCGTCGCAATATAAGATGGATGGTAGTTATTTCTACGTTCTTTTGTAGCTAATACTGCAATACCTATTTAGCACCCACCACCCTGTAAGGGCGGGCTATCTAAGCCACAGCGCCCCCACATTCCCCCACATTCAAACCTACCTTTTCCTATACGTCGTTTCCTTCACCTCTACTATTCCCTGGAACAGGTACATCTTACCATTGGCCATATTGCGGCAGCGCGTGCGGGTGCGCATCTTCTCCAGCTTCTGGTACACGGTACCATCATCGGTCATAAAGTACTTGTTGGGTTCTATATCGTCTACCAGCTTCTCGCCTTCTTCTTTCTTGTCGTATCGGTACAAGGCTTTGAACAGGCGCGGGTCGGTGCAGGTGCTGGCGGCGGGGTCATGTATATAGGCCAGCAGCGCTTTCTCCACATCAGCCGGGAATAATTTCTTACCAATAAAAGGGATCAGCACGTGGCGGAACTGCGTCTTCCATTCCTTGCCATGGGGGCTTACGCTATGTGCAAAATGTACAAAGGTCAGCAGGTGGGCCAGCTCGTGCAGCAGGGTGATGAGGAAGCTGTAGGGGTTAAGAGTGGCATTGATGCTGATGCGGTGGTAGGGCTCCGATGGCACCGGGTTGCGATAGTCGCCCAGCACGCTTTTGCGCTCGTGCGTCAGCGTCAGGTGTATGGTGTGAGTCTTAAAAAAAGGCGCTACCTCTTCAAAGGCACCCGGTGGCAGAAACTGTTCCAGGAAGGTGAGCGACGTCTCTTTCTTCTTCATAGTCTATTGCATCGTCCGCGCCATTTTCGATAACAGAATGGTTTCTGCGGCAGTGTAAATTGCGTAAATACCCATTAATACAAATATGCTGGGCTTGTGCATGTTGGCCCTGTTCAGCAGGCCATAGATCAGCACGCCCACAATACATACCATCAGCTTCAGCAGCGATGCGCCCGATACACCGCGCACAAAGGCCGCCGCATTCTTGCCGGCCTGCTTTTTTACCAGCATGAACGATGCCAGGCACAGCATGGCCATCACCAGGTTGCCCGTTTCCAGTACCACCAGGCCAAACTCCGGCATCATCTTATTAAAGATGCCCAGCGCTATACCTAAAACAACGAAAATACCTGTTACTGTGCCGTAGTATGTTTTGCTCATTTTTTCTTGCTGAACTCCTTTATTATCTGCCATAGCGATACCACCAGGCCCAGGAGCGGGAACAAAAGTAGGAATAACGGGTATTTCCAACCTATATAATTATCCAGTTTATGTCCCAGCCACACGCCAACCGCCATCAACACCATCAGCTGAGTGGTAAGGCCCGCGTATTTTAGTATGTTCCTGTTATCATTTGCCATAAATCCCCAAACAGATTTCCCTTCCTCTTGTTATGATATGAAGGTATTCGCTTAGGTCGCATTTCACCGATGACAGCGCCTCCAGATAGTGTCACCCTGAGCTTGTCGAATGGGCGACACGGTCATGGGCTCTGTCATTTGGCAGTTAAGTTGGCATTGAGCGAAGGTTCTAAGCAAAAACCAGTGCTAAGCTAAATTATGGCAATCACCCCGTTAAACCGAAAGTATTTTGTTAATTAATACTTGTACCAGACATGGCCAACCCGTTTTTTTAGCTATTTTTGAAACCAACCTGTACCGGTCTCGCCACAACCCGGCAATATAATTTTTTGCCGTTTTCTGCGTTATGGTTCAGTGCAGGGCAAATAGCATCCAATACATTGAATTTTAAATTAATATTATATATACTTTTCGGGTTCGTCCTCTCTGTCACTTTTTGTTCCAGGGCAGGCGCGCAAACCAACAAACCTACCGCGGCCGATAGCCTGCGGGCTGCGCGCGCTTATATGTCTACGAAGCACTATAAAGACAGTGTTGCCAAGGCGCGCACGGCCAAGACCAAAAGCCTGCAAAAGGCCCGCCAGGCAAGGTTAGACTCTATTAAAGATGCCCGCCAGGCAACCAATAAAGTAGCGCTGGATAAGCGCAAGGTGGTTACCGATAGCGTTAAATCCAAACAAAAAGAGCGCACCGATAAGGCCGAGGCCATCAAAAAATACAAGGCCAGCAAGCGCTATGCCGATAGTGTCACCATCGTAAAGCGCAACCGTACCGATGCTGTTAAGAAGACCATTAAAAAGCACAACGATAGCCTGGCCACCATCAGGCGGCATACACTGGATAGTGCCACGCGGGTAAGAAAACACTTTACAGATAGTGTTAAGGTGGCCCGTACCAAGTCGCTAGATAGCCTGAAGAGCATCCGCAAGCGCCGGCTCGATAGCCTGGCCAACGCCAAAAAGGTAAAGGGCAAGACCATAGCCGCCAAAGACAAAACTACCGACCAGAAGAAAAAGCTGGCGCTGGAAATAAAGATGAAGCAGAAGCATGAGGCCTATACCAACCAAACCATGCTGAAGAAGAAGTGGACACCCTTCCGAAGTTTCACGCAGAACGCTTTTACACATTATAATTATTACTATAACGCCAATCGAAAGATGGAGGAGGCCAATGCCAATATGTTGCGGGCAGGCCCCAAAGAAAATTACGATTCGCTCATAAAAATATATCCCTTCGATCCCGACCGCGATTCCATGATGATGGCGGCCGATATGGATAGTATTATCCGCAAAGCCTCTGTGGGCATACAGGTGCACGACCCGCGTGTAAAGTGGGCCAACGACCTGTACCTGCTCATGGGTCAGGCATACTATTACAAGGGCAATTACAACAATGCAGCGGCTACATTCAAGTACATCATCAGTGCAGATGAAGAGGCCAGGAAGAAGGAAAAGGGCGCCACGCAGCTGGTACAGGAAGATAAGGGCGGCATCTTTGCGCATAAGTCGGTACACAACGATGCTATCTTATGGCTGGCCCGCACGCTGGTGCAGGCTAAGCAGGTAGAGAATGGCCAGGCCGTATTGTCGCTGTTGGCTGGCGATGCCAAACTGCCCGAAGACCTGGTGGGCGAAGTAGCCGTTGGTAAGGCATTTGCCTACTATACCGATGGTAATTACAGTGCTACGTCCGACCAGTTGGCTATTGCTATGGAAGACCAGTACCTGCCCGATTGGCTGCGTATGCGCGCGGCTTTCCTGCACGGCCAGTTGCAGCAGAACGATGCGCATTACAAAGAGGCTGCTCTCAGCTTCGAGCGTTGCCTGGATTTCTTCCCTAAGCTGGATATGGACTTTATGGCCCGCAAGAACATTGCCTACAACACCCTTATGGCCGGTGGCGATGTGGAAGGCGGTATGAAGCCCCTGAAGAATGTACTGAACGATGCCAAGTACGCCAACTACCACGACCAGGTGTACTATGTGCTGGGTAGGCTGGCAGCAAAGGCCAAAAAGCCCGATGATGCCATCAGGTATCTAAAACAGAGTGCGGCAGTGCCTAAGGCAACCAAGAAACAGAAGTCACTGTCGTTCGTTGCGCTGGGCGATGTGTATTACGATCTTGCCCGGTATACCGATGCCAAGATGGCGTATGACAGTGCCGCTAAATATGCTGGTACATCTAAGGATGAAGTGATACTTGCGGCTGCACAAAGGAGCAAGGGCCTGTCTGAAATATCGCAACCCTCAGATATCATTCACGATCAGGACAGCTTGTTGGCACTGGCTGCCATGAGCAAAAAGGAACAACTGGCAGTGGTGCGCGACTACCTCCGCGACCTGGAAAAGAAACTCAAAGACAGTATCAAGAACGCTGCCGAAGGTTCTGTAGCGGCCATCCCGACCGTAGAGACAAGTGCCGATCCGCAGGATGCCGCAGCCAACTGGTATTTCAGCAGCCCAACAATTATGCAGCAGGGTGCTGCCGACTTTAAGCGCAAATGGGGCAACAGGGCATTGAAGGATGATTGGCGCCGTACCGCTGCACTCGGTCCCGGTGGTGCCACAGGCGGTGCCGGTAATGGCGCTATTGCCGAAACGGAAACAGATGAGGAGGAAACTAAAGTAGATACTAAGAGCGGCCTGCCAAGCGAGGCAAGCCTGCTGGCTAAAATACCCGATACCAAGGCCAAACAGGATGCTGCCGTACGGGCCATACAAAAGGCTTACATAGCCATGGCCAAAGCTTACATGAAGCAGCTGGACGACCACGTGCAGGCCACCAAAACACTGGATACCCTGGATAAGCGATTCCCCGATCATAACCAGAAAGAGGAAGAACTATACCTGCGCTACCAGATAGCCATACGAGAGAATAAGCTGGACAAGGCACTGGCTTATAGCACCGAATTACTGGCCAAATTCCCAGATTCCAAGTATGCTGCTTCATTGAAGCCAAAGGATGCTAAGGTGTCTGCAGCCAATGGCGGTGTAGCCGTGGCCAAATACTATGAGGAGACCTATGCGCTGATAGAAGCGCATAAATACGATGAAGCACTGGCGCATGTATCCACTGGCATGAAGGAGTATGATGATCCGGTGTTCCGTAAGCGCTTCCAGATGGCAGAGGCTATGGCCTATGCTGGTAAGGGCGACTACGACAAGTCTGATACACTGACCACGCGTTTTATTGCCAGTAACCCCGGCGATAGCCTGGTGGCGTGGGCATCATCTGTGGCCGACTTTGTAAAAGATATCCGCAAGACCGGTAAACCATCGTGGTATAAGGAAGGACCAATAGCCCGCGATACAGCAAAGCCATTGGCTACCACCACAACTACCGAGCCTGTTAAGCCTGCTAACATGGAGCCTGATGAACCGCCAAGGCCGGCAGATGTGCCGTATTCGTACCACTACAATGCTACCGAAGAGCATGTGGCCATTATCGTATTCCCGGGTCTCGACTCACGTACGTTAAAGCTAAAAAATAAGCTACGCGCCTTCGACGATTCATTAAAAACGCCGGGAGCACACACGGTAATACTGGATATGTATGGCAGGAACCTTGCCATAGCAGCGGTGTCTAAATTCACCAATGCTACCGCCGCCAAGATCTATTTAGATACGCTGATGGCAGATTCTGTATTGAAGGATTATTTGCCGGAAGAATTGAAGGTGTACATCATTAGCGCCAGCAACTATAGGAAAATGTTCTACGACAAGGATATCGATTCGTACAAAGAGTTTTACAATACCTTTTACCGCAAGCCCGATTAATTAAGAGGCAAGGCGCTCGCGTACATTGCGCAGGTTAGTGAATTGGTTCTTTACAAAGTCGTAAAACAGTTGCTCTTTTTCATCGGCCTTGTCTGCCACATCGGCCAGGCGGCTTTTAATAACAAGGGCATCTTCCTTCACGGTAGCTACGCCTTCGTGCCATTCGTTCCTTAACCAAAGGGCGGCAAGTTTAATGATGCCCGCAGCCACTATGAATATGGTAAGTGAGTGCAGCAAAGTGGTATAGTCGAGGTCAAAAAAGTATTTGAACCCTGTAGTAAGTATCTGGTCTATATATTTCCGGCTCATGGTCACAAGTTTCAGTTCCTGTTACAAAGAAATTTAAAAACCGTGCCAATTGATATTACGTTTATGTTATGCAGTAAAACAGTTGTTTGTACATAGCATTTATCAACAATGAATAGGTTGTTTGCATATGCGTTGCTCGTTCTTTGTCCACTTTGTGGATGGGGACAGACCGTGCACCTGCAAATGCCGGGCAGAGATACTATCCATATTGCTCCGCTGTCAGCCAGGCCCTTTTCTACATGGAGTAGTACCACCCGCAACACAATACCGGCCAATCTCTACACCAGCAATTTCGGCTTCTTCTGCCGCCAGGAACTGAAGATGTACAAGGCCCACGTCCCCGTATCCTTCCGCCTCGGCAGCATGCAATACTGCGACCTGCTGGAAGGCAAGGGTAGGAAGTAGCGGTGATGTTATATGATGGATTTGATTAACTTTGGTATGAAATTAAGTGGAATGGTTTTAAGGATAAAAAAGGGGCAAAGTAAGAAGCAGATTGAAGCAGCGGTTAAGCGGCTTCAAAAAGATGCTAGTAAGCCTGTGTTAGCAGATTTCTTAGGTAAGATGAAGGGCAAATTCGGAGATGGCGTAACCTACCAGAAAGAACTACGTAATGACTGGGATTAACTACTTTGCTGATACCAATTGTTTTATTTATCTATTGGATGAACATCCATGCATACTGCCATTCATTAATGACCAGTGGGTTTATTCTTACATTACTGAAATAGAACTTCTAGCAAAAAAAACAATTACAAACAAGGAAGATAAGCTCATTAGGCAGATGCTCAGTGTTTGTGTGCGCGCTGGTCACAGCCAGGAAATTACGGATGCTGTTATCAGAATAAGAAGGCAGTGCAATCTTAAAGTGCCCGATGCTATTATCGCGGCAAGTGCACAGATAATGAAGCTTCCTTTACTCACTGCTGACAAAGAATTTTCCAAAATTAAAGAGTTGGATATTTATCTGATCGAGTTATAGCTAATCATACCTGCTTCACCACCCCGGCCACAACCACTTTCGATGCATATCGGTACAACAGGTATAGCCATGTAGCAAACAATCCGGTCAGCAGCCATATCTCTATATTATGGCGTGGGTGGCGCACGTTTTGCGCTATGGTCAGCAGCAGCCCGAAGGGTTGGGTAAAAAGATCCCAGCTGTTCCAGCGCAGGTAGCGGCCCAGGTATATGCCATAGCCACACAGCAGGAACATGGAGAACAGTGCCAGGTGTATATACCTTGCCGTCATTTTCTTCCGCAAGAACTGCTCTATATTATACAGCGATACCATACCCATCAGCAC
>CANGNA010000036.1 GCA_947455215.1 Chitinophagaceae bacterium | reverse complement strand
TTAGCCGGAGAGAGGGTAGCAGTGCAGGCCATAAGAGCTACCCTCTCTTTTTATATTACATTGGTCATTGGCAATACCAGCTGCCCAAACAATCTGTTCAATGTACTCTGCGGATCATCGCAATAGCCGGGATGTACCTTGGATGCCTGCACTATAGTGCTGCGCGTTGCCGTCAGCCATCGGAAGCGTTCTGCCACCGACAGCTGGGCTATTAGCCCGGCATATTTATCGCCATTGCATATCCGTTCAAAAGAGTTAAGGTACTCGCCAACTTCTGCAATATCCAATTGCGGAAATAATGCCAGCAGCCGCTGATCATCTATCCGGTAGATCACATTCAGGTATTTCTTTGTGCGGCAGTATAGTACAATGCCTACATTCACAAACTCCTCCCGTTCCACCTGTGGCATCACCCGCAGCACGGCGTACTCATATAAGTGCTTGTCTTGCATCGTTGGCTGCTTTTACAAAGGTTTCAGAATGGGCAATACGCGTGTTCAGAAAGGTGGCATAAGCCTGCCTGTGCTCGGCGGTGGTCTCAAATGGAGCGTCCTTCAGCAGCCACTCGTCAGGTATCTGCGCTACTATGCGCTCTATTATATCGGGTGTCAGTAATTGCTTCAGTTGTGTATCTACGGCCGCCAGTTCTGTGGCTGCGGATAGTAGTACATGGTCTTTGGCGTAGCTGAAAGGCATCTTTGCCTTCTGCTCCCAATCCTGCCACGAGTGGTGGAAAAATAAGGCAGCACCATGGTCTATCAGCCACAGTTCTTTATGCCACATCAGCATATTTGTGTTGCGGGCGGTCCTGTCTACATTCAGCAGCAGGCAGTCCAGCCATACTATCTTCGATGCCAGCACAGGGTCTACCTTAGTTACATTGGCATCAAAAGTTATGGAGCCGGAAAGGTAATGGAGGGCCAGGTTCAGGCCCGTGCTGGCTTTCAGCAGGTCTTGTATCTCCTCGTCCGGCTCAGTGCGGCCAAAGCCCTCGTCCAGCATTGCAAAAACTATCTCCGGTATCTTCATGCCCAGTCTCCGGGCTATCTCTCCGCCTATCAGTTCTGCTATCAGCGCCTTGGTGCCTTGTCCGGCACCACGAAACTTCAGCACGTACATAAACATGTCATCAGCTTCGGCAATGGCCGGCATCGATCCGCCTTCGCGCAACGGTGTTACATACCGTATCACGTGTACAGTTCTCAATGCCGGTTCGGTATTCATCATCTCCTCCATTCAACTATGGTTAATACTACAAATTACGGTATAATCCAGCTAATGCTCTTGTGGTTGGCTGTCCCGTATCATTTCGCCCCGCGATTTTTGTGTTTTACCACAGTATTAAATATTTGTTTTAATGCTTGTTATATTTGTTAATATGTAACGATGTAGAAAATAAACTATTGCTTTGCATGTCCCGTCATTACTGCATTACGGTTGATTTTGGTCATGTTTCAGGTACTTGTTTTTTAGGCATATCGCAGCGTACATTTGTCTCATCACTTCCTTTTTAGCCTCGAAAACACAGTTGATATCGGTATAGCATTATGGCCACCGCAAGCAATTGTCCTCTTGTTTTTATTCATTTTTTAAAAAAGAACAAAGATGGAATACAGGTCCTTCGTGTCGTTGAATATAGCTATCATCGGTAGCAACAGGTTGTCAGAGGCATTGACATTGGCGTACACAGATGCCGGTCACAATGTGTATGCTGCAACAACAGAAGGTGATCGTTCGCCCATAAATCCCCACTTCGAGCTGTTGAATAATGTACGGATATGCGATATAGAAACGGCCGCCGCCAGTGCTGATTTTGTAGTGGTATGTACAAGGGCCAACGATGTGCGCGAGGTGGCTTATTGGCTGGGTGATGTACGGCGGAAGGTGATCATAGATCTTACCGCCAATGTGCCGGAGGGGCTAAAGGATAACATGAATACCGTAAACGCCATCAAGTCAATAACTGGTGCCACTCATATAGTAAAGGGACTAAGCCTGTATAATCATGAAGACCTGTTCAGCCCGCTGTTTGGCGGCAACAAAGTACAGCTGGTGATGGTGGGCGATAGCCAGAAGGCCAAAGAAATGCTCAAGATCATCAGCGTAGAACTGGGGGTTACAAGGTTTCACGATTTTGGTGGTGCAGACAACTTTACCTTGTTTGATGAGCTGTGTAAATGCTGTCGCTCTATGATGAAGATAAGTTACAATAAAGTGGAATTGGCCATACACAAATAGTTCGGGGTTTTTAACAATGAAGAAGGCATAACTGTTATCCGGTTATGCCTTCTTTATTTTATTTGGTTTTGCTTGTTGCGGCGGGTGGCGGTGATGGAGGAATGATGAGCGCTGCATTGATCATCTCGTCAAACTTCGGGTTTACAGGCACGCCCAGCTGGCGCATTTTGGCCATGTGTTTCCTGGCTGCAGCATACATGCGTTTACTCATATAGGTAAGTACCAGGTTACTGTGGGCGGGTTCACTGGTGGGGTTGCGCTGTGTGTACGATTCAAGATAGCCTATCGTACCCATGGTATCCCCCTTCGTCATAGCTACGCGCGCCAGGTAAAAATCACACTCATAAAAGTCCGATATCTTCTTTTCCCGCAGTAGGTAAGGCTCAGATTGCAGCACAGAATCCTGCATTTGCAGCATGCGCCCGTAATAATAGTTGATGTATTTCTGGTTAGGGTCTAACTTGTAAGCATCACGGAACAGCCGGTAGGAGTCGGAGACATTATCCTCCCGGGCAGCCAACATCATCTTAGCGTAGGCCGAGTGCGGCGACGTCTCAACAGCCTGCGTCCAGAAGGGTACAGCAGCCTTAAAATTTCTCTGGTAAATAAAGTTGGCACCGGCCATGACCACACAAATGCCCGCCCCTGCTATCAATAGGCTGGAGTCAGCCATTTTCTTAAAGAGCACTGTTTCTGATAAGAGCAGTAACATACCGATCATGGGCAGGTACAGGCGATGTTCAAAGGTTTGCTCATTCAGGTTGTTAGGTACCAGCAGAGCAGGCACCAGGAACAGTATAAATATGATCGCACCGCCGGCAACAACGCGCCAGTTAGCCTGTTTAGACAACGCCAGGCCAACAGCAATTATAACGATAGCTGCAATGCCATAAATGTAAGAGGTGTCTTGTTGTAGTGGGAACACGCTTTGGTTCACCGGTAGCAATATCTTGCCAATATACTGTACTATCAGCGGCAGCCTGTGTACAAAGTCATTGATCATGGTTCCCGCTTGTGGCTCGCTGGCCTTTATATTGGGCGATTGTGCCCGCACTACGTACCAGGTAACAAAGCATACCGCACATGCCACCAATAGGATCATGTTGTTCTTGCTCGTTAGTTTCTGTCGCATAACCAGTGCCAGCATCACTACCAATACCAGCGGCACAAACACAGCTGTTTCCTTGGTGAAAAATGCCAGTAGCAGCATCAGCGTCGCTAACGCCAGGTCTTTGATCCTGCCAAAATGAAAATGGTCAATGGCCGTTATAAAAAAGGACAAGGTGAACACAGCCAGTAAAGTGTCATTCCTGCCGGGTATCCAGGCTACGGCCTGGCTCAACACAGGGTGTATGGCAAACACAAGCGACAGAACAAAAGCAGGGAGTTTCCTTACATTAAGCCGGATAAACACACCATACAGCAACAATACCGATGAAATATGCAGCAGGATATTGACCAGGTGATATTTTTCCAGGCCTTCTCCCGGCAGATGATAGTTGAATATCATGCTGTCTAAGAACATAGGCCGGAAATAGGGATCTTTAACAGCGTCGAACAGCCCTCTCTGGAAGGATACTGTAAGGTTAGACCATTGTTCGTTGTACGGGCCAAACTCTTTAATGAATATAATGTCATCAAGCTCGGTGAAAGTAAAGCTGAGCGTTGGAATGTAAACAATAAAGGCAGCCAGCGCCAGCCACAACAATGGATACTTCACCATTACCGTACCCGGGTTCTGGGGAAATGTTCCTTTTTTCTGAACATCTTTTTTGTTGATCGCTTTCCCGCTTTGCTGGTTGTTGTTCGGTTTCAATGAGGGGCTGTTTTAATATAAGGCCAATTATTTTTGCTGACTTACAATGGTGATAAAAATACAAAAAACAATAAAATATACCGGATGCCTTGGATTGTTTGCCTTGCGTCAACGTATAGTGATGAAAGTCAGCGCCGCTATTGTACGTAAATGCCGTAAAATTGCATCCGGTTCATGCACGTAGATCATATCATAGTAGGTCAGGGTATTTGTGGCACGTTGCTCAGCTACATGCTGGTAAAGCGCGGCCATACTGTATTGGTTATAGACGACGCCCAACCTTTTGCTGCCGGTATGGTGGCCAGCGGCCTGGTCAATCCGGTCACAGGTATGCGTGTGGCCAAGTCATGGCTGGTCGATGAGCTGTACCCCGCAGCCGTCAGCATTTATTCAGCGCTGGAAGAGGAACTCCAGATACGTATAATGCACGATCTCAGCATCCTGGAGTTTCACCCCGATCTGAAGCATCGCGAGGTGTTCAACGATCGTATAGCACAATACC
The DNA here is from genome assembly GCA_947455215.1 of Chitinophagaceae bacterium. GTDB lineage: Bacteria > Bacteroidota > Bacteroidia > Chitinophagales > Chitinophagaceae > Flavipsychrobacter. The sequence goes on along the minus strand of CANGNA010000036.1, from coordinate 37,039 downwards.
CGGAGCATCTGTCCGACCGCGTAAATGATGCTACCTGGAACAACACCTTTAACTTCCATTACGGGATAGGGGAGGTCACCTCTTCCTTTTGGGTAGATATGCGTGCACTGCAGTCGGGCTGGCGTAGGGTACTGGCCGGGAAAGGCTATCTGAAAGAAGAGCGTTTCGATATAGCGCAGCTCCGCGCAGCAGGCGATGGGGTAGAGTATAACGGGTTTCGTGCTACTAATATCGTGTTTTGCAATGGCGCGGCAGGAGCCACAGATCCTTATTTCGAGCGGCTGCCTTTCGCACTCAATAAAGGCGAAGCGCTGATAGCGGCTATCCCCGGCCTTAGTCCGCAGCATGTATATAAGAACGGTATCAAAATAACGCCGTGGCAAAATGGCAACTTCTGGGTGGGCGCATCTTTCGAATGGACCTTTTCCGATACACTTCCATCACCTGCATTCCGCGCACGCACCGAGGCCCAGCTGAACAACTGGTTGAAGCTGCCATATACCATATTGGATCATCTCGCGTCGGTCCGCCCCGCTACTGTCGATCACAAACCCTTTGCCGGGTTCCATCCGCTACACCCCGCAGTAGGCATATTTAATGGTATGGGTGCAAAAGGATGTTTACAGGCGCCGTTCTTTGCAGCATCACTCGCAGATCATATGGTCGGGGGAACGCCATTACACAAAGAGGTCGACATCAACCGATATGCCCGTATACTTAGCAGGCCGGCACTGTAGAATTAAGATGCTTTTAAGATAAGGTTCGGTACTTTGAGGTACCTTCATTTAACAATTGTACTGAAATGAGATCAGCACTGGTATTCATCTTGTGTCTTTTCGCTTACTGCTGTTTTGCCCAGCCCGACGAACATCTGTTGTCCGGCAGTGTAGAGCAGGTAGCCACGCTCGATGATATGATGGCTTACACCGGTCATGGTAATACGCTTATTGTTACAGATGCTAGACGAGGAGGAATATTTACTTATGCCAAAATAAAGGGCAGGGTGGTTATTGATAGTGGTATCGTTTTTCCCGCTAATAACAAAGGTATTTGGACGCGTGTTTACGATGTGGGCCAGCCCGTGCACCTTTCCTGGTTCCCTGCATACATGGATAGCGTTACCAACGATGCCCGCGCATTGAAGGCCGCCCTGGCATATCCTGCCGTTAAAATAGATGGTTGCATTGCATTAAGAGGCGGATTTAATTTCCCCGCAGGCAAGATCATAGAGGTTGCCACAGGTGCTTATATCAATATTCTCGACTCGGCTGCAATAAAGTTCGAATCCACTCTGAGAAACGCCACCGACTACCAATACATCTTTGGCGGCAGCGGGCATGTGCTTTTTGGTTCCCGCTCTGTACCGTATGTGTCGGTCTGCTGGTTTGGTGCCCGTGCCGATTGCCCCGGCGCACAGTCTGCCCGCGGTACGGACAATACACGCCCCATACAGAACGCTATTAATGCAGCCGAAAAAGTATCAGAGGTTTTTTTGCCTCCCTACCAGGGAAACAATTTTTATCGGATCACATCAACACTCACGATCAGTAAAAAGAATAATTTTTTCTCTTTCAATTTCCATGGCAAAGGCACGTCTATCGGATTCACCGCCAACGACAGATCTACAAATATTTTTGCCGATATGAAGGAGGGCTCTGCCTTGAACATCCAGGGTAGCCGCAGGGTGTATATACACGATATGTCTTTAAAGGGGCTCAACAAAGCGCCCGGCAACCTTGGCCTGTGGAAGCGGAATACTTCTGCCACCGATACAGTCGAAGATCCGGCTAATTTTCTTTCGCCCGGCCTCAAGACTTCGTATGCGGCCATCACTACTGATGCAGATCCCAAAAGCAAAATATGGAGTGCCGATGTGGTGTTCCACGACCTGCAGATATATAATTTCTGCCTCGGTATCGGCATTTCGCAGGCCGGTCATCTCGCAGGCGATCGTATGCGGGTAGAGCGCTGCCAGATCAACTACTGCACCTATGGCTTGTCTGTAGGCAATGCGCAGAATCGTGGCTGTCATTTTACCAATGTCGATATGGATAGGGTGTGGTGCGCCGTCACCAATATGGTTTACGGTAATCACTCCGGGTCTATGTTCATGGTTACTGGCGGGCAATGGTGCCACGTGTATAAGATGTTCATCATACAGCCATGTTATCTCGGCCAGTGTTCCATCAATGGTTTGTACACCGAGGCTGCAGGCTGCATCGGCACGCTGGGCCATAATAACGAGAATACGGGTGCTATTATATTCAACGGCTGTAATCTCAGTATGAGAGATGAAGCACTGCATACAAGCAACATGTACCTGCCACCATTTTACACCGCCACTGTTTGTGGGAATGTTACCTTCGATGGTTGCAATTTCTACATGCCCAGGCATACGCTCAACATGATGGTAGAGCCGCATCGCGATATCAATGGGGCGGCAATAACCATGCGCGGATGTACAGTGTTGAAAGCCGATCAGATATTCATTAACGGCCCTGCTCATATAGAGAACACATACTTCAGTCCCTACGCCGACGGTATCGATTTCAACAATACGGTCAGCGGTATTGCCGACGGTCAGCCGCACAAGTATAACACGTGGTTTAATGCCGATGCTTTCCAGCCAGTATCGGAAACGGCAGAAGGCAGTAAAGAGTTGGTACAAGCTAACTTAAAGATATCGCGGGTGATACCGCGCTTTTATAAGGTACAGGATACCAAGGGTCTTATATCCGATATCGTGCTCCGGCGCGATACCCTCACTTTTACTTACGATGCATCATTACAGCCTGCTTTTTTTCGTTCTATAATGATAGGCGACTTGCTGGGCTCTACCGTAAAAGACATTCCATCTACAGGTGCCGATAACCTTGCGCTCCGCATACTTTCTATAGACACAAACACCCGTAGCGTAAAGGCACTCACTTCGAGCAACAAGGTTACGCTGGAAAAGCTTGCGCTATATACCAATTGTTTTATACTTACTCAGCCGGCGTATGGTACTGTATCTTCGGGTAACAACATCGTTACTGGCGTAAACAACAGCCGGCTGTTCGGTATCGGCGATTTCATCACTTTCAAAGGAGCAACTAAAGTTTACCGTATAAGCAAGGTAGATACTGCAAAAGGAGAGTTAGCTTTGATGACGCCTGTGCAGGAAGCCGTCAACGGTCGTGTAGAAATATACAACCAGGTGCTCACGCCGTATACCGACACTTCGATTGTCAATGCGGCCATACGAACGGTAAGTAGCAATGTGTTGCTGGAGACCACAGATCATACGGTTATAGCCAACAGCTCAGAAAGGGACGTTCATATAGACTTGCCAGAGAAGCCACAAACAGGACACACATTCTATATCAAGAAGAATGCAGCTGCCCACAACGTCATTGTAGTTGCACGCAGCAACACAATAGATGGTAAACAGGGCATCACGCTCAAAGACAACTACCAGGTAGTGCAGCTACTCTTCGACGGTGAAAAATACATCACTATAAAATAGCGCCTTTCGTCCTCGACCTGCGCACTTTATACTCCATCACCGAGGCTATGTTCTTGGCCCGCACCAGTGCCTGGTCTTTCATAGGTCCGGCAAAATGTTCATCCAGGTTTTGCTCCCATATTTCCAGCCACCTGTTAAAATGGGCCATGTCCAGCGGGTAGCGTTTGTCCAGCGCTATATGTTTGGCCATCGGGTTCGATTGGTAGCTTTGTTCTCCCAGCAACATCGATCCCCAGAACCGGTACATCAGTGGCATATGTGTTTCCCAGTTGATGGTCTCTCTAAAAATATAGCCAATGGTCTCATCTGCCAGCACCTTCTTGTAAAAGGTATCCACCATTAGTTGTATGTCATTAGCATTTTCTATATCGCGCTTCATATCTGTCATAATGGCAAATGTACAGCCGCCCACCAACCCCATATTTGATTTTCGTCAGCCTCACATCCTTTTACCCCGCCCTGACAATCTTGGTGATTAAGCTTGGCTGTAGCACACAGGCACACGATCGCATATGTATGACAGATCTGAAAGGACCGGCTATAAAAGCATCGGGTGTCAAACCTGCGGTCGCTACGAATGGGTCACTAATATCACCTCCCTTTACCGTGTCTCGGCTTAGCCGATGAGGGTCGGGGTTTAATTAAGCAGCCTTACAGAGTCTCGAACACTTGTGGGTTTCACCCTATAGCCCGATTGCCCTTTAGCGCTTCAACCCCTTCCGCTCCATCTCTTCCACCAGTTTTTGGGGTATGGGCCGGCAACTGCAATATTTCGCATGCTCCAGGTGCCATTTTACCCGCTGTTCAAAATTGGCGTTCTTCGGCATCCTGTTCGCTTCATGCCATTCCCGGTTTATTTTCATATTATGATAATGTTGGTTCAATATCGATTCTGCAAATTCTAAAATTCTGGCCAATTCTGATTCAGACAACCTGATTCTACCTATAAATAACATAAAATGCTGGTGTTTCCTCCTAAACTCTCTCCTGTAGCTTATATTTGTAGCTTAACATTATGGAATTAAGTAAGAATTTTCAGCACCAGCAGGCTGAAAACCAATGGTACAACCATTGGGAAAAGAAAGGTTATTTTAAAAGTACCCCCGACGAGCGCGAGCCTTACACCATCGTAATGCCGCCGCCAAACGTTACCGGTATACTACATATGGGGCATGCCCTCAACAACACCGTGCAGGATATCCTTATCCGCCGGGCTAAGATGATGGGCTACAATACATGCTGGGTGCCGGGCACCGACCATGCCAGTATAGCTACCGAAGCTAAGGTGGTAGGCATGCTGCGCGAGCGTGGTATTGATAAGAAGACACTCAGTCGCGATGAGTTCCTCGGCTACGCCTGGGAATGGAAAGAAAAATACGGTGGTATCATCCTCGAGCAGCTGCGCAAGCTGGGCTGCGCACTCGATTGGGATCGTACCGCCTTTACACTCGACGAAGATTACTACGCATCTGTTATCCGCGTGTTTGTTGATCTGTACAACAAGGGTCTTATTTTCCGCGGTGTAAAGATGATCAACTGGGATCCTAAGGCAAAAACTGCCCTTAGCGATGAAGAGGTGAACCACAAGCAGATGAACTCTAAGCTTACCTATGTGAAATACCGCATAGACAGCGACAAAGAAGAGTACATCACCATAGCTACAGTGCGCCCGGAAACTATACTGGGCGATACTGCTGTATGTGTACACCCCGAAGATGAGCGCTACGCACACTTGAAGGGCAAGTATTGCATCATACCGATAGCCAACAGGCGCGTACCCATCATTTTCGACGACTATATCGATAAGGAGTTTGGTACAGGCGCATTGAAGGTTACTCCGGCGCATGATATCAACGACTACAACCTGGGCATCAAGCACAACCTCGAGGTGATAGATACTATTGCCGAAGATGGTACGATGAGCGATGCGGCCGGTCCGTACGCAGGTATGGATCGCTTTGCAGTGCGTAAAAAGATAGTTGAGGATCTGAAGGAATTGGGCCTTGTTGTTAAAGAAGAAGATTACACCAACCAGGTAGGCTTTAGCGAGCGTACCGACGTTGTGATAGAGCCAAGGCTCAGTATGCAGTGGTGGTGTAAGATGGGCGATCTCGCGAAGCCAGCTATCGATGCAGTGGCCGATGGCGATATCGATTTCCACCCCGCCAAGTTCAAGAATCTCTACCGTCACTGGATGGAGAACATCAAAGACTGGTGCGTAAGCCGCCAGCTGTGGTGGGGGCAGCGCATACCTGCATGGTACGATGCTGAAGGCACCATCTATGTAGCTAAAACTGCCGCAGAGGCACACGAGCAATACAAGGCCAAGAAGCCTGCATTGGCTGCGGAAAAGCCTGAAATGCGCCAGGAGGAGGATGTCCTCGATACCTGGTTCAGTAGCTGGCTGTGGCCTATGGAGGTTTTCGATTGGAACAAAACACCTGATAATAAAGACCTCGCATATTACTATCCTACCAACACACTGGTTACCGCTCCGGAGATCATCTTCTTCTGGGTAGCCCGTATGATCATGGCCGGGTACGAGTTCAAAGGCCAGTTGCCATTTAAAGAAGTATACTTCACTGGTATCGTTCGCGATAAGCAGGGCCGGAAAATGAGCAAGTCGCTCGGCAATTCGCCCGACCTGTTGAAGATGATCGACGACTATGGTGCCGATGTGGTACGTTTTAGCGTAATGATCTGTTCACCTGCCGGTAACGACGTATTGTTCGATGAGGCTGGTCTCGATCAGGGCCGTAACTTCTGCAACAAAATGTGGAATGCTATGAAGCTGGTAAAGGGCTGGGAAGCGCGTGTGGCCGATGGGGTAGAAGACAGCCAGGTAAGCTTCGCGCTCGACTGGATGGATGCCCGCTTGGCCGAAGTGTCTGGTGAAGTGGCTGAGCTCATGAAGGATTTCAAACTGAGCGAAGGCCTGAAAACAGTGTATTCGCTCATCTGGAACGACTTCTGTAGCTGGTACCTGGAGTGGGTAAAGCCTGCCATGGATGCACCGGTATCTGCCCATGTATATGAGCGTACCATCAGCGTATTCGAGCAGCTGCTGCAATTGCTGCACCCGTTCATGCCGTTTGTTACAGAAGAGATCTATCACATCCTCCGCACGCGTGCCGAAGGGGATGACCTGATCAACAAACAGTTGCCTGCGTATAGTGCGCCAACTGCGGAAACACTGAAGCAGGGTACAATGCTGCAGGAGGTTATCTCTGCTGTTCGCGACACCCGCAATAAGAGCCAGCTGAAACCTAAAGAAGAGATAGAGCTGTGGATAGACACACAACACCGTGCATTCTACGAGCGCACGATCGATATCTTGCGTAAGCAGGTAAATGCCATGCAGGTAGGCTTCACTACAGAAGGTAAGCATGGTAGTCTGTCTATCGTTGTCAACACAGACAAGCTATACATGATAATGCCTAATGCCACAGCTGTAGACAGCGGTGCGCAGAAGGAAGAGATGCAGAAGGAAATCGAATACCTGAAGGGATTCCTGCTAAGCGTAGAAAAGAAGCTGAACAACGAAAAGTTCATGGCCAACGCCAAACCAGAGGTTGTCGCCTCCGAACGCAAAAAGCACCAGGATGCCCTCAACAAAATAAAAGCCCTGGAAGAAAGCCTGGGGTAGGTTACAGGTCGCTCTGAACGAGCGATAGATAATAGCCCGGGGTGCAGCCCCGGGTATAAGTTAAGATGGGTAAGCTCTGGAAGAGCGAAAGACTTCTTGTCAGCAACTAGGAGTTTAAGTAAAAAAGTAAACCATTATGGCTAAAAGTGCAGCAAGTATAGTAACAGGTATCATCACCATAGCGTGTTGTGCATCCTTGTGGGCACAAAAGAAGGGTGGTGTAAAGCACGATAGTAAACCGGCAGCCAAAGACACCGTTGGCCTGGCAAAAAGAAAAACCACCAAACCGGTAGTATACCTCGGGCATACCAACTTTGCGGGCGGTATCATCACCCCCGACGATTTTAAGGCCGGGTTACATCAGGGCATATCTTCTAAAGATGACGCAGGCAATCCGTTAAAGATCGTAGGCTTTACCTTCCAGTATGCCGAGCGCCGCTTGTTCGAAGACGAGGCCGGTAACCTGCAAATGATGACCGATTTCTCGCAGGAATATTGCCCCGGCGATACGGTAACACCTGCGATTTCCCGCACTATTTACGATCTGGCCAAATCGGGCGATACGGTTTATTTTTCACAGGTGATGATCGAGCGCCGCTTCGGCAACGAACTCGACACCATTATGGGTAAAGAGCTCAAATGCTTCATCCGCAAGAAAAATACAACACCGGAAATAAAATAATAAAGAGAGCGGATACATTGTATCCGCTCTCTTTATTACTATCGTAGCTCGCTCATAAACCCGTTGCTCTTTTTCGGTAACTCCCCTCTTTGCATGGCCTTGTGCGTGGCTTAAAGAGGGGACGATGTCCGACCAGCCGCAGGCGTGTTGTCGGACGTCGGGGGTGATTGCAGTCAGCCGGTCTTAGTGCACAAATCCTCGCGCTACCGCTTCAAGAACTTATCTATCTCGTCCTTATATTCCTTCATGCTCAGCTTCTGCTTCACCTGCTTAAAGTTTCCCTTGTCTGTTGTCTTGTAATAGGCCCATTCAGCAAACTCTACCTTGGTGTTGTCAAAAGCAAAACAGTCCATCACGGCCATTACATCAGTGGTGGTCATGCTGGTGCTCTTCAGCAGGTCTTTAGCGGCTACCAGCTTGTCGGTGTCTGTTGCTTTCTCGCTTATCTTCTTCTTTTCCTGTTCTATTTTTTTACTGCCCTTGGTCGGCTTCACTGCATCGCCCTTTTTATCGTTCTTCAGCAGCTCAGCCTCGTTATAGTCGCTTACCGGCGACGCTACAGGACTGCCATCAGGTACGGGTGTCAGGTTGTTGTCCTGGCTGGTATTGTCCTGTGCAGCATTGGGCTGTGTATTAGGCTGCACGGCATAAGGGTCCTGCTCAGCAGGCTTGCTGTCATAATTGTTCAGGTTATAATTATTGTACTGCTGGCCTTCGTCGCGCGGCGTGCTGTACATGTCCTGTTCCGTTATGTTAGCCTCCCTGTTGCGTGGATCTACCATGCATAGCGATAGCTGTCCGCGGTAGGTTTTTACATTCCCTTCCCATATTACGCCATCAGCCTGGCGCCCATCCCTTAGCGTTTCCGTAACGTATACTATTACATAATGACGGCCCTTTGGCAGGTCGTTCACCGTAACCGATTCTCCAACACGCTTAAAATGGCGCCCATCAACCGATACAGTTATTGGCCTGCGGTCGGTAAGACTAACCTTTAGCATCGACTGCGCCATTGCCGGCACCGCTCCCACAGCCAATATCATTAATGTGCCCAATACCCGTTTCATGATCAAATTCCTATTTGTGTTTTTATATTGTCATTTTACTGTTCATTGCAGCAACCTCACATCTGGCGTATTCGTTTTGTACGCACCAACTACACCTCCCTTTAGGGTCGGGGTTGTCGCATCCGGACGTGTTCGTTTTCGTTCACTCCCCTCTTGCCAAGGAGGGAACGATATTCGACCAATCCCGGCTGCATTCCGGGAGCGCTGTCGAATGTCGGGGGTGATAGGGCACGAAGCAACCTCGCAGCCATCACCACACTGCACACAACACAATTCTCATGCCACTTTTATCCCTGCATCAGCAAAGCACACAATATCCCCGCCGATACCCCAGCGTTCAAAGACTCTGCACCGCCCTTGCGCGGTATCATCACCTTATGCGTGGCATATTTCAATATCTCTTCCGATATTCCTTTCGACTCATTACCTATGACTAAAACGCCGGCCTGTGGTTTATCTGCTGTGTAGATATTAGTTCCATCCAGCGTGGCAGCTATCACTGGCAATTGTGTATTGGTCAGGAAGCTCTCCAGGTCAGTCTCATGCAGCTGCACCCGCAGGTGGCCACCCATCGCAGCCTGCACTACTTTAGGGTTGTGTACATCTACGCAGCCGTTGCCACAAATAATATGGCGTACGCCAAACCAATCTGCTATACGGATGATGGTGCCCATATTGCCGGGGTCTTGTATGTTATCAAGGGCAATACACCACTCATCTATCACCGGCATGGCGGGCATGGCAGTATATACTACCAGCAGCACCTGGTTAGGCGTGGCCAGTAGCGATACCGATGCCAGTTCCTGTTCGGTGGCCACATACAGCTCGGCTTCGGTATGCTTGCCCAGTAGTGCGGTGTTGGCGTCAACCCACAGCTGGGTGGCTACTATCTTTTGTATCTGCGCATCGCTGTGCAGCCACTCTTCTGCTATTTTGGTGCCTTCAGCTACAAATACTTTATGCTCGTGGCGGTATTTTTGATGACTTAACGAACGAATATATTTACTTTGTGCTTTCGATAACATAGGACAAAAGTATTATTTAAGTAAGGCAAATAATAGTTAAAGATGAGGCTCTTTATGCAGAGAACGGCATAAACTTTGATATTTGTTTGGCGAAAACCATTTTACGAGTCGGGATGACCATTTATAAAAGTACTTACCGTTACATCTTGCCGCTTTTGCTGCTATTGGCAGTTATTGTGGGGGTGGGGTGTAGCAGTACCAAACACATCCCCGATGGTAAGTACCTCCTGCGCCGCAGCAGTATACACCTCCGCACAGAAACTGTAATGTATAACCGCGGTGAGATAAAGGATAACCTGGCCCACCTGGTCGCGCAAAAGCGCAATACATATGCTTCGCAGGGGCTTATCCCATTCAGATTGTGGCATTACAATATGCGGTATAAAAAATTCCACGATCGTCCCGATAGCCTGCTGCCCAAAACAGTAGAGCGCCCGGTGCTCTTCGATAGTGCTCTTGTGCCCAAGGGTATGCAGAACATGCGCGCATACCTGTTCAACCAGGGATACTTTTATGCCCGTATAAAAGACACCGTTGTATACAAACGTAAAAAGGCCTATGTTACCTATAATATAGATGCCGGTAGCAACTACCTCATCAATAAGATCCATTTTGATGTGGATGACAGCAATATAGTAGCGTTGCTCCGCAATTCTATGGATGCCTCAGGGTTGAAGAAGAACAGGGCTTTCGCCTATTCGCTGCTTGATGAAGAGCGCAGCCGTATGACAGCCGTCATCCGCAACAATGGTTATTATCGCTTCTCGCAGGAGAACCTAAGGTACGAGATAGATACTATGGATAAGACCTTCTTCCGCGACGTGGAGAACCCGTTGGAGAATGCTATCAACTTTATCTCATCATCCCGTAGCAATAAAAAGCCCACTATCGATATCTATGCAATCATCCGTACAAAAGATGACTCTGCCAATGTACAGTTCAGGTCGGGTAAAATAACTGTATACCCCGACTACGCCGGCCCGGGCGACAGGCAAAGCAGCACGATGTCTGAGCAGGTAAAAGACAGTATCTTATTTAAGTTTCACAACAACTATGTGCATTCTCGTGTGCTGGCCGATCGCATCCTGCTCAGCCCCGGTCATATGTATTCACAGGCCGACTACGACAGAACCATCGTTGGCCTTAACGACCTCGGCATCTTCCAGTACATCAGGGTGCAGACTTTTGAAGGTAAAGACAGCGTACTTAATTACAACATATACCTCAATAAGAACAAGAAACACGATGTGAACATCAACTGGGACCTGACAAGCGGCTCTACATACCAGTTGGGTGCTTCAGGTGGTTTGTCGTTCCGCGATAAGAATTTCCTCAAAGGGGCCAATCTGTTGATGCTATCGCTCAATGGCGGCCTGGAGTATAACTACAACGAGAAGGTAGGCAAGGATATACCCCAGCACTTCTCTCTCCTTACAGAGTACTATGGTATCAATGCCAGTCTCGATTTTCCAAAGTTTGTCGCCCCGGTATCTGCAGACTATTTTGCTGCATCCACTTTGCCGCATACCATCATCACCGGTGGTTACAATGTTATCCGCAGGGTACAATACTTTACACTCATCAACAGCAGTGCTTATTATAAGTATAACTGGAAGGCTTCAAGATCTACTAACTGGGAGTTTGCTCCTGTCTTTGTTAATATCATCAGGTTGCCGGAAAAATCAGCATTGTTCCAGGCCCGCCTCGATAGCAATGCCTACCTGCGTGATAGTTATAAGGAAATATTCATAGAAGGCGAGAACCTCACCTATACCTATAATAATGCTGCCCGTAAAAATGGTCGTAACTTCTTCCGCCTGAAGGTTGGCCTGGAAGAAGCAGGTGGACTGTTGGGTGGCATCAACTCACTGGGTTATGCGCTTAATGATCTCTTCCACATCAAGTACGCGCAATATAGCCGCCTCGATTTCGATGCCCAGCGTTTCTTCACCCTCCCGCACTCTGTGTTCGCTTTCCGTTTCTATGGCGGTGTGGGTCTTCCATATGGTCAAAGCACCGTATTGCCTTATGTAAAGCAATTTTATGTTGGTGGCCCGTATAGCCTTCGCGGCTGGCGTATCCGCACGCTCGGCCCCGGTAGTTCTTTCGATAGTTCCCTGGTTACACAGGCCAACACGCTCGATCGCACTGGCGATATCAAGCTCGAGCTGAACGGTGAATATCGCTTTCCTATACTGCCGCTGTTTGCAGGTACCGTTAAGATGAACGGTGCGCTCTTTGCCGATGCCGGCAACATATGGCTGGCCCGCTCCGACGATAAATTCAAAAATGGCGAATTCAACATTGGCCGCTTTGGGCATGATATAGCTATGGATGTAGGTGCAGGCTCACGCTTCGAGATAGCCTCATTCATCACCCTCCGCCTCGATGTGGCCATGCCTGTAAAGAAACCATACGTACCCGAAAACAATGGCTGGGTCTTCAGCAAGATCGACCTCTCCAACTCCACCTGGCGCGCCAACAATATCGTGGTCAACCTCTCCATAGGCTATCCATTCTAACTCATCGAAAAGTATGGTCGTGGCTTCGGTCACAAATGTTGCTACTGTTGCGCTCCTTTCAGTAGCCATAGCTTTATGCCACGGCTACCCGCCAACTGCCATGGGACGTATTCGTTTTCGGATACCGTCAAACAACCATTACGCCATTGAGCTATTAAGCCATTGAGCCATTAAAAACATTATCTTTGAGCCCTATGCGTAATATCAAGATCATCGAAGTAAGATCAGAAATAGGAGCGGGAACACGTGGTGCCAGCCTCGGCATTGATGCCATCAAAATAGCGGCACTCGACTTTATGAGTAACCTCTTTGTAAACTTCCCATCGGAAATAGTAGACAACGAGAACCGCTTGCTGTACGAACCTGTGGCATCACCATATGCCAAGCGTATCGTGGGCATTCACACCATGTACGAAAGGGTATCGAATGCAGTGTGCGAGACAGTAAAATCAGGCCTTTTTCCTATAGTATTGGCCGGCGATCACAGCACTGCCGGTGCCACCATTGCAGGCCTTAAAATGGCCAAGCCCAAGCGTCGCCTGGGTGTGGTATGGATAGATGCCCATGCCGACCTGCACTCGCCTTATACTACACCATCGGGTAATATGCACGGTATGCCTTTGTGCATTTCCCTCGCCGATGATAATAAAGAGAACCAGGTACATAACCCCGATGCTACCACGCTCGAGTACTGGAAAAAGCTGAAGAACATAGGCAAGTTGGAGCCTAAGATTCTCCCCGAAGACATCGTTTTCATTGCGCTCCGCGACTTTGAAAAGGAAGAAGAGGCGATAATTAAGAAAGGTAATATAAAGGTAATACCTGTTACCGAGGTACGCCGTAAGGGTATAGAGAACGTAGTACGCCAGACACTGTTGCACCTCTCTAACTGCGACGATATCTATGTTTCTTTTGACGTGGATAGCCTGGATAGCTCAATATCCCGCGGTACCGGTACCCCTGTAAGCAATGGCCTGCGCGAGCGCGAAGCGGAAGATCTGATCGCATCGCTGCTGCAGAACCATAAGATATGTGGTTTCGAGATAGCCGAAGTAAACCCTACACTCGATAAGGAGAACCTGATGGCAGAGATCGCCTTCAACATACTACAGCGCGGCGTCAACCTGCTGCTGCTCAACTAACATGGCTTGTGGCACACTTCCAAATTGTGCCACAACTATACAATACAAGATATGGCACGCTGCAAAGCGTGCCATATCTGTTTTATGCAACAATAAGAGCATTCTCCTTGTTCTAAAAATTCTGGCCAATTCTGATTCTGACCAATTTTAACAGTACTATGTATTGCATGTTACTGTGTTTTGCATACTTTAGCGTCGAAATTGCAGCGTATGGCTATAGAGAACACAGAATCGCAGATGCGGAAGGGCTTGCTGGAGCTATGTATATTAGGCATCATCAAGAAGCATAAAGAGGCATACCCCAGCGATATACTGGAGCAGCTGAAAGGCTCTAAACTGGTAGTGCTGGAGGGTACATTATACCCCTTGCTCACCAGGCTGAAGAATGCCGGCATGCTCGGCTACCGCTGGGAAGAATCTACCTCTGGCCCGCCACGTAAGTACTACACGCTTACAGAGGAAGGGGATGCTTTCTACAACCAGCTCCGCACGACATGGAATGAACTGAGCGCCGCAGTAAACACATTAACAGACACCATTTAAAACTGATACACACATGCAACGCATTATCCAGATCAATATAGCAGGCCACGTAATACCTATTGAAGACGATGCCTATGCCGCCCTCAAAGAGTATATAGATGCGCTCGGCCGCCAGTTCCCCGGCGCGGATGGCAACGAGATAATAGAGGACATAGAAGGCCGCGTGGCCGAGTTGTTCAACATACGCCTGCAGGCCGGTGCTCCTGCCATAGATCGTAACGATGTGCGTAAGGTGATAGATACCCTGGGTGCCCCCGCCGATCTCAATGACGGGCCTGCCACCGGTAGTTCATCCGGCTATTCCAGCCGCCAATCTGCAGGCTATAGTGGTGCCCGGTCATATACCTATTCTGCATTCGACCACCGAACGACTTACAACCAACCCCGCCGCGACAGGTTGCTACGCGACCCGTATGATAAAATGATAGGTGGGGTGTGCAGTGGGCTAGCCCATTATTTCGACATTGATCCGGTTATCATCCGGCTCATCATGGCAGTGTTGTTCCTGACGGCCGGTATAGGCCTGATCGCATATCTTATAGCCTGGGCTATCATACCCGCGGCCCGCACCCCGCAGGAGCTGGAGTATGGTACGCCAGTAACCATCCACGATATATCTAACAATGTCGGTGCTGAGCTCGAAGACCTGAAACGCCGTGGCGAAGAAATGAGCCGTGAGCTGCGCGACTTCTTCAGTAAGAAGAAGTAACTGCCTTATATTACCTTTGCCATATCATGTATAAGTTGTTGATCGCCCTGCTGGTTTCGGTAGCTGCCTGTAGTATTGCCAATGCGCAGAAGGCCGAGGTGAAATACTATGATGAACATAAGTTGCTGTGCGATAAGGCAGCAGCAGCGCGTTACATAGCCACCTTTACCCCCGCCGGCGACATGTGGGTTGTTACCGAGATGACCACAGACAGCACGGTGGTGATGGAGGGGATGCTTACTGCGCCGGAAGGTAACAAGGAGCACCTGCGTAATGGCCGCTTTGTGTTCTATTCCGACAGCGGGTTGAAGACACGCGAGGGTAACTATATAGCCGGTGCCAAAGACGGCCGATGGTTGTTCTACTACGACCGATCGAATGCGGTAGAAGCGGAGATAGATTACACCCGAGGTGCGATGACACGCTGCCGCAGATACACGGCTGAGGACGGTAAGCTATTGCAGGAACAATACTATACATCTTCCCGGCTCGACTCTTCAATAGCTTACGCCTACTACGCTGATGGACCGGTAAAACGCACTATTCTTACCATATCCGGTGTTGATTCTCCGATCGTACAATGCTATGGATTGAGTGGCGCTGATACGCCATGTGTAGCCGTTACGGATACATTACTCAGCCCCACGGCCAGTGAAAAGATGCCTGCTGCTCCCTACGATATCACAGCATACCTGTCAGAACATTTACATTACCCTGAAAGCGCTATTAAAACACATATACAAGGCAATGTGATAGTGCGGTTCGTAGTAAATGAAGATGGCTCCATAACAGATGTGCAAATAGAAGATGGCCTGTCTCCGGAGCTGGATGCTGAGGCAGTGAAGGTAGTCTCTGCCATGCCCAAATGGACACCCGGCATGCGCGACGGCAAGATTGTAAGAGCAGTTGTTACATTGCCTGTTACGTTTGCATTGCCTTGATAACTGCCGTTATCTACTTTGAAAAAAGTCTTTAGCAGCCTTCATCCCATTATCGTATAACTGCTGTTTTTGTTCGGGTGTTATTTTGCGCACTTTGGGGCTCATGTTGCTGGTGCTGATGTAGATGGTGTGTTGTTGCTCTTCTTCATATCTTACGGGTGGGTTCAGGCCTTCTATGGTCAGGTTGTACAGGGCCCCCATGTAGTTGCCGAGTGAGCGTATCTTATAAGGTGCAATGATCCCGTTGTTACGGTCGTGGCCTATCTGCTCCGGCCTTTCCAGCTTCAGACCAAGAGTATATTGGTTGATGATGCCAAGAGCATTATCATCGGGCGCATTGAACATGCGCAGGGGATAGTTGGCAGTAAGGCCACCATCGGCATATACATCGCAGTTGGTATCGTTGTGGGCGCAGGTGTGGCCCAGGCTATCCAGGTTTATAGCAGTGTAATAGAGTGGTATAGATACGCTGGTGCGCACGGCTGTGGTGACGCGCATATCGGGCCGGTTCTCCCAGCTGAAGATCTCTGCCCGCTGGCGGCTAAGGTTGGTAGCGGTAACATACAGGTCTTTGTAGCGATGGTCTTTCAGTGCCAGTTGGTGTAGCTGGGCCAGGGTTAGTGTATCATTGCCGGTATGCTGTAGTATCATCGTGGACAGCCACTGCTCCAGTTGTTCTCCTTTATACCAGCCATACTTATGCTTCATGCGGTGGCTGCCGCCTACAAAGTACCACTCTCCATCGTTAAAGGAGGCTACATCCAGGTTGCGCATAGCTTGTTCTATTTCGCCGGCATTCATACCTATGCTGAGCATAGCCCCTACAAGTGCGCCGATGGAGGTGCCGCCCACCTTTTCTATACCTTGCAGCACATGCTGTTCTTCCATCACTTTTATGGCACCGGTATAGGCTATGCCGCGTATGCCGCCACCCTTCAGTACAAGGTACTTATAGGGCTGCTGTGCATGTGCCAGTGCCGCAATACAAAGGAGGTAGTATGTGAACAGTTGTTTCTTCATAGGTGGTTGTTTGATCGTTATTCTGCATTCCGCTTGTAATACTCGGCCAGTACGTGGTGGCTCTTCTTCAGTACGAACATAACATTGACGCCCAGCCTGGCCCCGATGAATGATGTGTTGGTGTTCAGTACATCTATACCCGTACCCGACCAGTTCTTTACCGCAGAGCGTACGTACTTCTGCTTATAGTAAGGCCCTACATTGATATCGAAGATGCCGATGACCACGCCCAGTAGCACACCCGCGGAGTAGTGCCGTTCGTCGTGCGACACTTCGTTGGTCTTATAGTCGGGGTCGTAATGCAGGTCCAGGTTGCCGATACGGCCAAAGGCGCAGATGTAGGGCAGGTAGTCTTTATTGATGGAGTGAGAGGTGCGCTTATAGAAGGCCGTGTTATACGGTGTGAAATAGTATTTGTAGTTAACAAACAGTCCGCGGGCTACGGTATAATAACGTGGGCCTTGCTGGTAGTTCTGAGTGGCAGAGTCGAACACGTCGTGCGGTTCGCTGTAGTCGTTATACACCAGGTCTATACCTATACTCTGGCGCTTGGCAAAGTCGTATTCCGCACCCAGCGTATAGTTGATGCCGGAGCCGCCAATGAGCCATGGCAGTACCTTTCCGCGAATGGCGAAGGTAGTGTTGGGATGGCGGACAGTATCGGTTGTGGCGCGTACATACCCGCACATGGCGAACATCAGTAAAAGCGCGACGGCAATGCTTTTCATATAGTAAATTGATACAGGTGGTTGGCCAAATATAGGGGTTTGCCTATTCATATAAATACAACATATGTGGGTGGAAAATAGATATAACTTTATAGACACTTAAAATATTCATCATGCTGAAGCGCATTTTACTGGTTATAGCCTTGTTTGTTCATGCTGTTTTGCTGGCGCAGCAGGGTAGCGTAAAGAACGTTATCCTCATCACTACCGATGGCTTCCGCTGGCAGGAGGTGTTCAATGGGATGGATGCTACACTGGCCGCAGACAAGCGTTTCAGCCAGGGCGATAGTGTGGGTGTTTTCAAGGCCTACTGGGCTGCCACGGCTGCGGAGCGCCGCCAAAAGCTGATGCCCTTCCTGTGGGGCACAGTAGCGGCCAAAGGGCGTATTTATGGCAACCGGGCGCTTGGCAACAAAGTGAATGTGGCCAACCCCTATTGGTTCTCTTACCCAGGCTACAACGAGCTGCTGACAGGTTTTGTAGACACGGCCATCAATACTAATGCCTATCCGCCCAACCCCAACACCAACCTGTTCGAGTGGCTGAACTGCCAGGCCGGGTTTAAAGGCCATGTTGCCGCCTTTGGTGCCTGGGATGCCTTCGACAGGATATTGAACGAAAAGCGATCCGGCTTCCCGGTAGTGTGTGGTATGGATAGCTGCGGTGGCAGCAAACCTGACGCGCAGCAGGCACTCATCACCCAAATGAAAGCCACCGCTTATAACCCTTTTGGCGGTGAAGAAGCACTTGATATGTTTACCCACTATGCTGCCATGGAGCAACTGAAGCAGCATCCGCGCGCTCTGTATATCTCTTACGGTGAGACCGATGAATGGGCCCATGCAAGCCACTATAAAGACTATCTGAATGCTGCTCATGCGGTAGATAAATGGATAGGTGATATATGGAATTACGTACAGTCGGACCCGTTTTACAGGGATAATACCGTGATACTGGTAACCGTGGACCACGGCCGTGGTAATGGCGACCAGTGGACGAGCCATAACAGCAAGATCCCTGACAGCGACCAGATATGGTTTGCCGTAATTGGCGCGGGTATTAAGCCCGGCGGGGAGGTAAATGGCGACATGCAGTTGTACCAGCGCCAGGTGGCCGGCACACTGGCCCAGCTGCTGCATATGGACTACAAATGCGAGCACCCTGTGGCCGATGGGTTTGCGCCATTGTTGGCCAAGTGAGTATAAACCGCGTAATTTTACTGCCATGAGGAACCTTGTCATACTGTTATTTGTTGTGTCGGTGTTGGGCTGTAATCAGCCTGTAGAACCAAAGGCTGAATCGGTACGAGCTGATAGTATCGCGCCACCGCAAAAGCCGCCGGTCGATCAATGTCCGATGAGTGATACGGCAAGGCTGGCAATACAACACGCGCTTTCCCTACAGGTCTTGGAGGATATGACCGATGAGGAAGCTGCGCAATGGCAGCCCTGCTTTAACGATTGCGAGGGACTGACCAGCCAATCCTTTGATACAATGTTCAACGACCACTGCATCTTGTGTGTTTGTCGTATCGCAGAATATATGGGGGCTTATCCATCAACAGGTATCACGTATCTTAACTTCAACAAAATAACAGGAAAGCATATTACGGCAGATGATGTTTTCATAGCTTCTAAAATGAATGAGTTGATCAAAAAATGCAAAGCGTCTCTTAAAGAAGAGGCAGCTGAGGCACGCAAGGATACTGAACCGGGCGATCGTGAAGTGTTTGATAACTGCATCACGTTGGCGCCGGAGTTTACGGTTGAGTCACTCAGTAAATTTTCCATCGATAAGGAGGGTATTGTGGTACATTATGATTTTGAGTTTCCGCATGCGGTACGCGCATTGGGACCATTGGGCGATATTCATTTGTCGGCCAGTGAATTGCGACCATACCTGAAGCCGGATGGGGTATTGAGTTTTATGTTGCAGTAGGGTTTTTCATGGTTGTTTAGGTTTTAGTGGGGTGTCTTTCGCGCTTTCAGCGCTTATTGTGTGGTGTATGGTTTCCCGGGGCTTCACCCCGGGCTGTTATCTTTCGCTCTTTCAGAGCTTATCGTTTGGTGTGTTATTTCCCGGGGCTTCACCCCGGGCTGTTATCTTTCGCTCTTTCAGAGCTTATCGTTTGGTGTGTTATTTCCCGGGGCTTCACCCCGGGCTGTTATCTTTCGCGCTTTCAGCGCTTATCTTAAATGTGTGCGTTAGAACGGTTCGGGTGCTTCGAAGTTCATCTGCTGCTTTGTGGCGGGGTGGATGAATGATAGCTGGGCGGCGTGCAGGTACAGGCGGGCTGCGGCGGTGCCGTAGATATCGTCGCCGATGATAGGGGCGTTGAGGCCCTGCTCGTGGGCGGAGTGTACGCGTAGCTGGTGGGTGCGCCCGGTGAGGGGCCAGAAGTGCATGCGCGTGCTGGTGGCTGTGCGCTCTGCTACCTGCCAGCGGGTAATGCTCTTTTTGCCATTGGTAAAGTCGACCAACTGCTGCGGGCGGTTATAGGGATCGGGGGAGAGGGGTAGTCTTATCTCTCCTTTGTCGCCCGGTATGACCTTGCTGAGCAGGGCGGTGTAGCGCTTCTTTACTGTGCGGCCCAGGAATTGCTTTTGCAGGTGGCGGTGCGCCTCGGGTGTGCGGGCCACAACCAGCAAGCCCGATGTGCCCATATCCAACCGGTGTACTATCCAGGGTTCTGCGCCATTCCACGATGTGCGTAGCCTGCTTTGTACAGAGTCTTCTATATCTACGCCCGGCACTGTGCGCAATCCATCGGGCTTGTTGATGACCACCAGGTGGGCATCTTCATATAGTATCTCCAGGTTGCAGGCGGCATCTGTGGGTTGCAGGAAGGGGTTGTCTTCCATGGGTATGCCCTCCAGCATATGCGCCAATATGGGTTTGCATTTGCCCGTGCACGCAGGGTAGTACTGCCCGTGCTGCCGTATCTCCGACTTAGGCGGTGCGCCCCACCAGAACTCGGCCATGGCCAGCGGTGTGTAGCCGTGCATAAATGCATATTGCAACAGCTTGGGCGTAGCACATTCTCCTGCGGCTGATGGCGGGCGACCAAAGGCCGTTTGGCTAAAAATATCGTGCAGGCTCTTGCGCTTACCATTTTTATTAAGGAACGAGTATTCTGCAAACAGCCGTGCCTGCAGTGCGCCCGATCTTTCTTTACGCTCGGTATGCAGTGTTTCTATAGCGGCATCGAGCGGTGCCAGTTGTGCCTGCAGGGTGGCTATGTGCTGCTCCCACTTTTCGGTGAGCGCTTTTAGTTGGCGCTTATCGTGCAGGCTTTGCTTCACCAGTTCGGCGGCCAGTTGTTCATTGCCCGGTTGTGCGGCGCGTTGTGTATCGCGGGCTTCTTTATTGGTTTTTAGTTGTTGTTTGTATGCAGTTATCTCTTCTGCCGATGTAGTGATGGCTGCAGCCAGGGTTTGCTTCATGCTGGTGTAGCGTTCGTCGGCTTCCAGCTGGCTGGCCTGCTTGTTGATGGCATCTATATTTATTTGCTCCTGCGGGAAGAAACTGCCCTCGGCCAGCATATCGAATACGGGCGGCACAAAGCGGGGGTGATCGTTACTATTGGCCAGCTTGCCGGAGAATGCCCACAGGTAGCCTACCTTATCTTCCGTATCTTTTACCACCAACACGCCAAACATCTTGCCGATGACCATCTCTGGCCTGTTGCCACCCAGCCCGAAGTTGTGCTCCAGGTTGGCCTCGGTAAGCAGGTATTGTTGCAGCTGCGCTGCCGCATACTGTGCCAGCGGATGTGGCTGGTAGTAGAACGGGAAGGTGAACTGCACGGGCAATGGTGTGCTGTTGATGAGATCGGCCGGGAAGTAGTTGAGTTTACCTTGCATGCTTTTGATAGGGTAAAATTAAGGTTTAGCGGAGATGGTAGGTGGTATTTATAGGGCAGGACAGCCGCGCAGCAATAAAAAATGTAACAAACCGGGTGTTGCTGTGTTTGATAGTCAGTTAGTTATGCAATATGGACCGGGTGTTTTTGCTGTGCTGCCGGGTGTGCTGCTACCCAGGTGCCTGTGCATCTTCTTTTATTAATGTGAGCCGGGTAGATCAGCTGCGCAACAAATAAAAAATGTAACAAACCGGGTGTTGCTCTGTTTGATATTCAGTTGGTTATGCAAATGCGACCGGGTGTTTTGACCAGTGGTGTGGGGTGTTGCATTAGTGTTTTTCATAGTCGATAAAGAGGGGTTTTTGTAACACAAAGGTACGCCCGGGAAGGGGCGGTTTCCAAATAAATGTTATGCACAAAATGTGGGGGGTGTCTGAATCAGGATGGTCAGGATTTTAGGAAAAGGAGGATGTGTGTTTGTCTGAATCAGAATTGGCCAGAATTTTAGGATTTACAGAATGGTTATCTCTTGGGTCATCGCGGGGAACGAAGCGATCTCGCAGGCAGACGTATTTGTTTTGTGTTTGTCTGAATCAGTATGGTCAGTATTTTAGTATTGGTAGTATGTGTGGTTGTCTGAATCAGAATTGGCCAGAATTTTAGGATTTACAGAATGGTTATCTCTTTGGGTCATCGCGAGGAACGAAGCAATCTCGCATGCGGACGTATTTGTTTTGTGTTTGTCTGAATCAGTATGGTCAGTATTTTAGTATTGGTGGTATGTGTGGTTTACGCCGGACAGAATCCGGCTACCGTGCCCGCCGGTAGCTATAAGCTACGGCGAACGTGTGAGGGGATAAATTATTTTAAGTTTTTGTTAATAAACTCGAACAATTTATTAAACCTCTCCTTTGAAATTTCAGATAGCTGAATTTTATCCTTTTTTAAACTTAATTGAGCTAAACTACTATTCATCATATCCTTAACTTTTGTATCTATCTTTGCTATTTTTTCAAAAGACTCCTTGGGGAAATTTTTCAAAATTATTTCCTCTTTGTCTTCGCTCTCAAACAAATCTTCAAGGCTACCATTGATGCCTAGAATATCTTTCAACGTAAATATTTTGTCGTTTAAAAATGGATAGAATTGTTTTACATAATTATTCTTAGATGTCGTACTCGGTTTGTCTCCATCTAAGATAACAATGAACTTTTTACCCCATGCCAAATAAAGTCTAATAATATCGCCTAATGAATCTCTACCTGCACCTGGATAGAAGTTTATTTTTTTTCCTAATAAGACGTTGTCATTAATATAGTTGAAGCTATACCAATCGCTTTTACCTTCTGTAATAACTATATTAGGAATAGGTTCAATAAAACTAGGTGCATAATCTAAAGCGTCCAAAATAGGTTGGAAATATGACACCTTAGTTTTGCCTTTGCCCTGTCCGACATATGAAAAATATTTTACCATGTTTACTTTGGATGAGTCCTGAAATGTCATTTGACCTTGTAACATTTCGTCAGACATCTTGTCATTTATTACTATGTGCGCTCCTGCAAGCCATTGAGGATTAATTAGATGATGACTATGTGTAGAATAGATAACAACAGAATTGAGGCTAAGTTCTTTAATAGCATCTAATATTTTGCTCTGGGCAGACGAGTGTAAATTTGAGGCCGGTTCATCTAATAAAAATAAGATGTTTTTTGTCCTGTTTTTCCTAAACTCAGTGAAGATTAAAAAGGAAAAGAACCATCTACATCCTTTACTTCTGTCATTGATAGAAAAGAGTTTTCCATCATCCGTTTTTACTTTAAAGGAAACTCTAAAAATGTTATCCTGAGTTTTAGTTGATATCTTAATTTCTTTGAAATTTACGCTTTTTGACTCCTTTTTAAATAAAGCTTTCCAGCTTTGAGTTATTTTCTTATTTAATATTTCTTCTACCTGCGATATCCGATTTAATGCTGTTTCGTTATCAGTATTCCAAATATCCACAACAACTTCCTTAAATGAACTGAATTTGCCGTTTACTACTTTAATAATATCATCCAGAACTAACTGCCATGTGCTATTTTTTTCATTAATACTTGTAGAATTAGCCATCGTGGGTATTAGCAATGGTGTAAGATTAAATGTTATTTCTTCCGGAATATTAAATACAAAGTCCTCATAGTAAATTATTTCAGGAAATAATTCCTTCCTGATATAAGTTACTATATTACTCCACATATCTTTATCGTGGTCAAATAGAGTCTTTTCGACAGTTTTATTAGTCTCGTCAACAATTTTTATTTTTAAATCATATATAGCGTATCTGTTATGTTCTTTAAAATTATGCAAGTTATATTCAAACACATGTGAATAGTTGATTGCATTTTTAGGGACAATAACTTGGTATGGCAAAGAAAGGCTATTAATATAGTTCGAAATCTTTTTTATATCGTCAGATTCGAACTCGACATTTGCGGATAACTTAATCTTGCCTGTGAAATCTATCCCTTTAGGTCTAAAAGTGTTTTTTTCGAATTCAGTAAGAGCTCGACCTCTTGATAATTCATAGAAAGCCTTTAGTGCTTCCATGATAGTTGTTTTACCGCTTTCATTTAATCCTACAAGTGTAATTATTCTATTGTTGGTTAAATCTAAAGTGATCTTATCAATACCCTTATAATTTTCAATAATGAATTGGCTATACTTCATTTTTTTTAAAGCTAACTTACAGCTTTTTTAAATCCTAATTCAATAAAAAAATGAATTGGTATTTATATGATTCATAAATTGCGAATGAGAATATCTCTTCCTTTTTCCTACCTTTGCGGCACAAAAAATTTTAATAATGAAAGAAGTATATATAGTATCTGCGGTGCGTACACCATTGGGTAGCTGGGGTGGTAGCCTGAAGGATTTTTCTGCTACTCAGTTGGGTGCCATTGCTATTAAGGGCGCACTGGAGAAGGCGGGTGTTAAGGGTGAGGACGTGAACGAGGTGATCATGGGCTGTGTATTGCAGGCCAACCTGGGTCAGGCGCCGGCACGCCAGGCCAGTAAGTTTGCCGGCTTGCCTGATAATGTGCCTGCCACTACTGTAAATAAGGTGTGTGCCAGCGGTATGAAGGCCGTAATGAATGGTGCGCAGAGCATTATGCTGGGCGATAACGACGTAGTAGTTGCCGGCGGTATGGAGAGCATGAGCAATGTGCCTTTCTACAGCGAAGGTCTGCGCTGGGGTAATAAGTATGGTAATTCTATGATGATAGACGGCCTGGCCAAGGATGGCCTGACCGATGTATATCATAACTACGCTATGGGTAATGCTGCTGATATGTGCGCTAAGGAGTGCAACATCAGCCGCGAAGACCAGGATGCTTTTGCTATTGAGAGCTACAAGCGCAGCCAGGCGGCTGTGAATGGTGGTCTGTTCGAGAATGAAATAGTTCCGGTAGAGATACCTAACAAGAAGGGCGACCCGATCGTGTTCAGCAAGGACGAGGAGCCATTCAATGTGAAGTTTGACAAGATCGCCGGTCTGCGTGGTGCCTTTGGTAAAGAGGGTACTGCTACGGCTGCCAACAGCAGCACGATGAACGACGGTGCAGCTGCACTGGTGCTGATGAGCAAGGAAAAGATGGAGGCACTGGGCTTGAAGCCTATAGCCAAGATAATAGGTTATGCTGATGCGGAGCAGGCACCAGAGTGGTTCACTACCACGCCATCGCTGGCGGTGCCTAAGGCGGTAGCCAAGGCGGGCCTGAAGATGGAAGACATCAGCTATTTTGAGCTGAATGAAGCCTTCAGCACTGTAGGTATCGTAAACATGCAGAAGATGGGCCTGAAGCCTGAGCAGGTGAACGTGAACGGTGGTGCAGTATCGCTGGGTCACCCGCTGGGTTGCAGTGGTGCACGTATCCTTACTACGCTGGTGAATGTGCTGCAGCAGAAGGGCGCGAAGTATGGTGCTGCCGGTATCTGTAACGGTGGTGGCGGTGCCAGCGCTGTGGTTATTGAGCGCATGTAATTTGGGTAAAGAGTTAAAAAGTTAAAGGGGTAATAGGGCTTCTTTGGCTTGTATATATTTGGAAGGGTCTGGCGTGTTGCCGGGCCCTTTTTTTGTTTTGGCGAAAGGCCTATTTTGTGTGCCTAAATGTATAGTATGAAGCAAATAATGTGCATGGCTGCGCTAGCTGCGGTGGTATTGCCCTGGTGTGCCACGGGACAGTCACAGGACTTTAAGGTAGGCAGACATCTTAAGATAGGCGGCACCGGCGGCTGGGATTATATTGCGCAGCACCCGCAGACCCGCGACCTATATGTGTCGCATGGCACACAGGTAAATATCATCAGCAGCGCTACCGGAGACTCCGTAGGTTGCATTCCCAACACTACGGGTGTACATGGTATAGCCTTTGTTGCAGAGCAGGGTAAGGGCTATACGAGTAACGGACAACTGAACACAGTGGCCGTTTTTGATATGCGGACAAATGCCGTAAAGGGCCAGGTAAAGACAGGAGAGAACCCGGATGCCATAATGTATGATGCTTTTTCTCACCTGTTGTATGTATGCAATGGCCGTAGCAAGGACATGAGCATCATAGACCCTGTGCATGACAGCGTGGTGGCGGTGGTGCCACTAGGGGGCAAGCCGGAAACCGCAGTAAGTGACAATAAGGGACATATCTATGTGAATGTAGAAGATAAGAATGAGATAGTGGTATGGAATACGCAGAGCCGGACAATCACCAACAGGTGGCCAACGGGCCACGGCGAAGAGCCTGCCGGGCTGGCCATAGACCGTGCCGGAAAGCGTCTGTTTGCCGGGTGTAGCAAACTGCTGGTAGTGATGAGTACGGATGATGGTAAGGTGATAGCGGAGCTGCCCATTGGCGACGGCTGTGACGGTGTGGGCTATGACGAGGGTTTGCATCTGGCCTTCTGCTCTAACGGCAGCGGCACGCTTAGTGTTGCCGGTATGCGCTCGGGCACCTACAGTATTTTGGCCACGGTGCCTACACAGCGTGGTGCACGTACGCTGGTGGTTGACGATGTATTGCACAAGATATACCTGCCGGTAGCAGCTTATGGAGCATTGCCGCCCAACAGTGAGCGCAGGCGCCCGCCGATAGTACCGGGTACCTTCGAGGTGCTGGAAGTATCGCGTCAATGATGTTTTAATAACATGCTGCATGACGCAGATATGGCTTTTGAATAGGGTGGGGGCTTATATTTGCAATAACACAAACTACTCATGTAATGAACAAAATATTGGTTACGGGCGGCTGCGGCTATATAGGTGGCCACACAATAGTAGACCTGATAGAGAATGGCTTTGAGGTGATATCTGCTGACGATATGTCGCGCGGATCGATGAAGATGCTGGAAGGCATAGAAAAGATAGTGGGCAAGCCGATAAAGAACTACAAGGTAGACCTGTGTAACCTGGATGATACCGAGGCTATTTTCCTTGAAAACCCGGACCTGGTGGGCATTATACACTTTGCTGCCTATAAGAGCGTGCCGGAGTCGGTGGCAGACCCGCTGCTGTATTTTAACAATAACTTCAATTCGCTGGTGAATATATTGAAGTGTGCAGAGGAATTCAATGTGAACAATTTTGTGTTCTCATCGTCCTGCTCTGTATATGGTAACAGCGCTATACTGCCGGTGCATGAGGATGTACCGTTTGCAGAGGCAGAATCGCCATATGCGCGCACCAAGCAGGTGGGCGAGGCCATGTGCCGCGATTTTACCCGCGTGAAGGATGATTTCAACATCATACTGCTGCGTTATTTCAATCCGGCAGGTGCGCATCCATCGGGCCTGATAGGTGAGTTCATGGAGAAGCCGGAGAATGTGGTGCCAGTGATCACGCAGACAGCCATAGGCAAGCGCGAATCGATGACGGTTTTTGGCACAGACTACGATACCCGCGATGGTAGCTGTATCCGCGACTATATACATGTATCGGACATAGCCAATGCGCACACCAAGGCGCTGCAGTATATAATAGAAGACCGCAACAAGAGCAATTGCGAGGTGTTTAACCTGGGTAGCGGCAATGGGGTGTCTGTGCTGGAGCTGTGCAAGGCATTTGAGAAAGTGGCCGGCATGAAGCTGAACTACAATATAGGTCCGCGCAGGCCTGGTGATGTAATAGAAGTGTATGCCGACAATGCCCGTGCGCGTAAGTGCCTGGGCTGGGAAACCAGGTACGACCTGGATGCCATGATGGATACTGCATGGAAATGGGAGCAGGTGCTGGCCAAGAAAATGGCTTAATGGCTCAATAGCTCAATGGCTCAATGAAGTGCCCGTTCGGGCATAAATGATATGGAGATGCTTCTTTAGAAGCATCTCTTTTTTTGTGCTGTTGTAATGGTGATGGCGTACCGAAATGACATGGCCTTTCAAGGTTTTTTTTAAGGTTTTAAAGGCACGATTTAAATACTTTTCTGAGTGCTTTTTTTATTTTATGTTAAAAATAAATAATTTATTGTTGTTTGTCGAATAAACATTTGAGTAGGTGTATAATTCTGGTTGTTTAAATGATTGAAAAAGAGTGTGTTATGATTTTTTGCACATATGAATAACCATAAAACAGGCTTATCCACAATTAGTTAACAGAAAAGTGTGCATTATAAAATTTTTGAAAAAAGTTAAAATACTGTATTGCCACAATTTTATGGATGGATAATTTTTGTTTTTAATATTCTGAAACCCTTTACTGTAAGGTGTTTTATGGCATTTCAGGCCCTAAAATGAAGAGTTGATATTAGTACTACTAAAAATTAATAATTACAATGTTTTGAGCGAAAACGGCTTAAAAGTTTGTCACAGGTTATTAACATTGTGAAATATTGTTTTACCTTGTGTCCTGAAAATACACTAAACGGGACTTTAGTAAGTACAATCTAAACTTAGTTACAGTATGTTAAACCGAATTTCGAAGCTAACGCTATCGTTGTTGCTTTTGTGTCTGAGTACGCAAGCGCAATGGCTGAAAAAGTTCGAATCTTCCGATAACTTATACCAGGATGCGAAGAGGGAGATAGAGTTGAAACACTATCAGAAGGCGATAAACATGTGCAACAAGGCACTGGACATATCGCCAAAGAACCTGGATATTCACCTTTTGCTGGGTCGTGCTTACGCACTGGCAGGCAAAGTGGACAGCGCCAGGCTGGAGCTGAATAAGGTGATAGACAGGAATCCGAAATACAGGGATGCCTATATCTACCTGATCAACATGGAGACCGTGGCCTGTAACTATGTACAGGCAATAGAGTATGCGGACATGGGCCTGAAATATTTCCCTAACGACCGCGACATCTTGCTGAAAAAGCTGGATGTGTACAACAAATCGGGTAACACCATTGAAGCCAACAAGCTTTCAGAATACCTGTTCGATAAATATTCGGGCGATCCGTTCATCCGTACGGTGTATATCGAATATAAGCTGACACAAGGCCGCCAGTTTGCACACAAGGGCTATATAGACATGGCCAAGCGTGCGTACGAGGCAGTGCTGGAGCAGGACCCGCTGAACAACGAAGCCATGCAGGCGGTGTATAACCTGGACATCAGGAGCGGTAACTACCAGAGCTCGCTGTCGTTTACCAACCGTGCATTGCAGGCATCGCCGACATCGTATGAGTTTTTGAAGAAGAAGGTGGGCATCCTTGAAGAGATGTACCGTTATGTGGATGCAATAGAAGTGGTGCAGAAGCTGGAAAAATTATATCCGAATGATGCAGAGGTGCGCAAGATGGGGCCGTACGTACGTATGGAGGCAGCGCGCTACTACATGAACACCGATCCTTACCTGCAGTTCCAGGGTGTGTTGGAGAAAGATCCGGGAAACAGGGACGCCCTGAACTACGTCATCAACATTGCCAACAGCCGCGGCCTGAACCAGGACGCATTGACCTGGGTGAACCTGGGCCTGAAGAAATATCCGAATGATAAAGATCTGCTGGTAAAGAAAATGTCTATACTCACCAACCTGAGGAGTTACGGGCTGGCATCGAAAATCGCAGAGAATGTATACAGGAGTAATCCTACACCTGACAATAAGGCGAACCTGCTGGAGCTGAGGACACAGAGTGCCAAGCAATATATAGCAGAAGAGAATTATGATAGTGCAGCGGCAGACCTGAGGTCGGTGCTGGCATACGACCATAGCAACACGCTGGCCGTAACTATGCTCACCAACGCTTATGTGCAGCAGAAGCGCTATGATGATGCCTTGCATGTAATAGACGATGCACTTGCCTACTACCCCGGCGATGAAGGATTGCTGTATAAGAAGGCCGCCATACTGGAAACTTACCAGCACTATACAGAAGCGGCACAGATATCTAAAGACCTGCTGCAGCGCTACCCGAACAGGAGGCAATACCTGCTGAGCTTTGTGGAACAATCGCTGGCGGCAGGAAAGCAATC
The DNA here is from genome assembly GCA_947455215.1 of Chitinophagaceae bacterium. Taxonomy (GTDB): domain Bacteria; phylum Bacteroidota; class Bacteroidia; order Chitinophagales; family Chitinophagaceae; genus Flavipsychrobacter. The sequence continues at coordinate 7,202 of CANGNA010000036.1, read as the reverse complement.
TATGGCGTACGACGATTATTCGAGCTCGAAGCAGATACTGGAAGAAGTATTGGCCAAGCAGCCGGATAACCTGGACGCGTTGAACTACATGATCAACATTGAAGCGGCATTCAAGCAATATGACTCTGCTGCGTTCTATATAGACCAGGCGCTGCATTACTACCCGGACAACAAGGACCTGATGTTCAAAAAGGCAGGTATCTATGCAGATGATCACAGGTTCCAGGATGCGTATGCTATAACAGGCGCCTTACACAGCCAGTTCCCTTACAACATCAAGTTCCGCGATGCTTACATTGAGCACCTGCTGGGATCGGGCAGGGACTACATGGCCAAAAATCAGCCGGACAGTGCGCTGACCGAATATTATAAAGCGCTGGAAGTATCGCCGCTGGACACCAATGCATTGTTCTATACCATTAACGTATTGAACGACCAGAAGCAGTATGATACAGCGCTGGCGCTGATACAGCGTGGTCGCAGGGCATATCCTGATAAGGCTTACTTCCTGCTGAAGCGTGCAGTAGTTTATGAAAATACATTGAAGTGGGAAGATGCATGGCGTACCGCCGACACATTGAGCAAGATCAATGGTCTTGAACAGAAATATGTGGATTATGTACACTTCCTGTTCAGCAAGCGATTGAGGAACCAATGGGGTATTGCTTACCTGCGTTCCAAGTTCGACTATGTGGAGGGGATCAATCACGTAGCGTCGGCGCAGTATACACGATACATCAAAAGGGGTACTGTTACCGGCAGGATAAACTATGCGGGTCGTATCAATGGTACAGGCTTCCAGGGCGAAGTTGATGCCTATTACAACCACAGGCCAAAATGGTATTCGTACGGTAATATAGGTGTGGCTAATAACGGGTATATCTTCCCGCAATTCAAGTTGGGTTACTCATTATACCACAGTCTGCCACATACATATGATGTGGACCTGGGCTTCCGTTTCCTGAAGGCGGACAGCGGTACCATATTCTCTATAACGGCTTCGGTAGCTAAGGAGATAAAAGACTTCTCCTTTAACCTGCGCGGCTACTATATTATGCTGAACACCAAGGATGCAACAATAGGCGGCGCGTTTGCCAATATAGGCGATTCAAAGCCATACTATTCAGTGATCCTTACCGCTAAGTACTTCCTGGTGCCAGATACAAGGTCTGACTGGGTATCTGCGATAGCAGGCTATGGTACTGCGCCAGATGACTTCAGCCGTAACTATGCACTGGCACAACTTTTGTCCTACCCGACAGTAAGTGTTGGCGCAGGCTATACCAAGAAGATAAAGTACCGCACCACGCTGGGCTGTTTCTTCAGCTGGTACAACCAAAAGTACAGCGATGCAACCACGATTGGTGGTGTAAGGCGCGATGCGGTGTATCATAACCAACACGACTTTTACATACAATTGCAGAGGAACTTCTAAACCAGAGAAGTATGTTCAGACATGGGTTGCTGTGGAGTCTTATTGTCATGATGATATTCAGCTCCTGCGGCGGCAGAGCCCAGGAGATAGTGCTGGTGAGTAATAAGGCCAGTGCATATAAGATAGTAATACCTGCGGAGCCATCGGCCATAGAGCAGAAGAGCGCCAAGGTACTGCAGACGTACATACAAAGAATAACAGGAGTGGAATTGCCGGTGGTTCGCGGAGATGCGGGTGCCGGCAATGCCGCTTTATACCTGGGCCATACGCGGAAGGGAGATGCAATGCATCCCGGCAAACTACCAGCAGAAGGCTGGTTGCTGCAAACACAAGGCACCAACCTTGTGTTGATGGGCGGCAGCGGTAAAGGGCTTGTTTATGGTGTTTATACACTATTGGAAAAGATAGGCTGCCGTAAGCTGGCCAACATACCAGCCTATACGCCGGAACTGACCACACTGAAAATACCTGTGCTTAAAGAAGAGGGTAAGCCCCAGTTTGAATACAGGGAAGTATACTACCCGGCATGCGCTGATGCAGAATACCTGGAGTGGCACCAACTGCAGAAATTTGACGACCTGTGGGGATTGTGGGGACACTCTTACTTTAAATTGGTGCCATTTCATATCTACTTCAAAAATCATCCGGAATACTACGCGCTGGTTAAGGGCAAGCGACAGCCATCGCAGCTGTGCCTGAGCAATGACGAGGTATACAAAATAGTAGTAGCAGACCTGAAAAGCAGGATGGCGGACAACCCGGATGCGATATACTGGAGTGTGAGTCAGAACGATGATATCGGCTATTGTGAGTGCGACAAATGTAAGGGAGTGAATGACGAACAGGGCAGCCCAGCGGGCAGTCTGATAAAATTTGTGAACAGGGTGGCCGGTAATTTCCCGGATAAAAAGATAACGACATTGGCGTATGCCTATACGCACAAGGCGCCCAAGAACCTGAAGCCGGCAAGTAATGTGTACATCTTCCTCAGCAACATAGAAGCGTACAGGGACAAGCCTTTGAAAGATGAAGGCAGTGCGGGGCAGTTCCGTACCGACCTGAAGGCATGGGCCGGGCTGACGCCAAATATTTTTGTGTGGGACTACATTACGCAATTCACTAACTATCTGGCTCCGTTCCCCAATTTTCACACGTTGCAGCCCAACATACAGTATATGCGCGATAATGGTGTGAAGGGTATATTCGCCCAGGGCAGCGGCGACACTTATGGCGAATGGGCAGAGCTGCGCTGCTATGTAGAAGGTAAGCTATTGGAAGATGGTAATGCTGATGTAAAGAAGCTGACCGAAGAATTTATGACGGGCTATTACGGCGCTAAAGCAGGTAAGTACCTTACAGATTACCTGAACCTTTTACAGGACAGAATGATAGCCTCGCACAAAAAGCTGGATATCTATGGTAATCCTGTGAACGAATGGAAGAGCTACCTGACGCCTGAGTTGCTGGATCAGTATAGCCAGTTATTCGACAAGGCTGAGGCCGCAGTTGAGGGTAACGCTACTTTGCAAAAGCGGGTGATGAAGGCCCGTTTGCCATTAGAATATACAGTACTGCAACAAGCACGGTTTTATGGTATAGAGAAGCATGGTGTGTTCATGAAAAATGATAATGGTGGCTGGACAGTAAAGCCTAGGTTTGAAGATAAAGTGACCAGGTTTGTGGCTAACTGTAAAGAAGCCGGCGTAACGGAGATGAGCGAGGGCGGGCCTAATCCTGATAAATACCTGGCAGAATGGCAGCTGATATTCTCGGGTGGGGTGACGCCATCAAAGGCTGTTGGTGCAACAGTAATATTGCAGCAGCCGTTTGCTGAGGACTATCCGGCAAAGGGTAACGGCACGTTGACGGACGGGAACCCCGGCTATGCTGATTTTAGTTATAACTGGTTGTGTTTTTATGGTGTGCCAATGGTGGCTACCGTGGATATGGGCAAGGTGCAGAGTGTGAAAACTGTAAAGATGCATTTTCTTGATGACCCGCGGCATTGGATATTCTTGCCCGTAAAGGTTACGGTAGAGGTATCGGATGATGGTAGCAAGTATAAAGTATTGCAGGAGCTATCTCCGGCAGAGGGTGATGAACACTATGAAGTTACTATTAAGGATGTAATAGCTAAGGGCAGTGCCAATGCCCGATATATAAGAGTTACAGCTACACCGCCAGTCACCTTACCTGCGTGGCGCTTCAGTCCTGCGAAGAAGCCAATGATAGCCTGCGATGAGCTATACTTGCAGTAAAATTTTCTTAGAAGCAAGGTGCAAAGTGCTCCAATGATGGTCAGGATGTTAATTGTTGATGATGCGGGATGAGTTACACTATTAGTTGCTTACCTTGCTCTATACAAGTGTATAAATAGTGGCTACCTTAAATAAATTTAGAAAAATACTCAAGGTACTTGGTCCTGGCCTTATCACCGGAGCCAGCGACGATGATCCGTCGGGTATAGCTACGTATTCGCAGGCAGGGGCGCAGTCGGGCATGCGTAATCTCTGGCTGGCAGTATTCACATTACCCCTTATGGCGGCCATACAAGGTATGTGTGCCCGGATCGGTATCGTGACATCGGAAGGATTGACGGTGTCATTGAAAAGGCATTATCCGAGACCGGTACTATACCTGATGCTGCTATTTAGCTTGCCAGCAATAACTTTGAATATAGGTGCCGATCTGCAGGGTATGGGCGCTGTGGCACATATGATATTTCCGCAAGTGCCGGCGGTATTATTCACCGTGGTCATTACTATAGTGCTCATGTACACTATCATTAAGTTTCCTTATCAAAAGATAGCTGCTGTGCTAAAATGGTTGTGCGTATCTCTTTTACTCTATTTAATAGTGCCATTTCTTGTGCACCAGGACTGGCGCTCTGTATTGATCCATACTATAAGGCCAACTATTACATTTGATAAATCGTCTATGGCAATTGTGGTAGCGATGCTGGGAACTACCATATCGCCTTATCTTTTCTTTTGGCAGGCTACTATGGAGGCAGAAGATATGAAGCACGGGAAGGGCAAGATAATTGTAGATAAGTTGATACTTACTGACATGCGTAAGGATGTAAATGCCGGTATGATCCTATCCTGTATGGTAATGTTTTTTATGACGTTAACTGCGGGCAGTGTATTGTTTCCGGCAGGAATACGGCAGATAGATACTATTGAGCAAGCGGCCAAGGCACTTGAACCACTCGCAGGGCGCCTTACCTATCTGCTATTTGCCACTGGTGTTATGGGGACGGGGTTCCTCGCCATACCTGTTTTGGCAGGCTCGCAATCCTATATGCTGGCCGAGACTTTTGGCTGGGAGGAAGGATTGGATAAAACATTTACACAGGCAAAGCCCTTTTACATTTCTATTATTGTCTCGCTGGTCATTGGCGTGTCGTTGGATGCACTGGGTATCAGCCCAGTAAAAGCGCTGCTATACACAGCTATACTTTATGGTCTTACAGCGCCGGTGCTGATAGCCATTATATTGCATATAGGCAACAATAAAAAGATAATGGGAGCGTATACTAATTCGCTGCTATCGAATGTGTTGGGCGTGATAACGCTATTGATAATGACTGCTGCTGCAGTGGGGTTATTGTATACGATGTAGGCAATTTCTGGCCATTATTCGCTGGGTTTGCAAGATTACCAGGATGTATATTGTTTTACATTTAATAACTTTGACTATAAATTTTGAGTGATGACCTACGTAGTGATAGATACAAATGATAAGCAGTCAGAAGCATTCCTGGAGTATGTAAAAACACTTCCATTTGCCAAGGTGCAGAAGGGAGGTAATCTAACCACATTAAAAGCTATGGAAAGCGCTAAAAAAAGAAAGGTAACTCGCCATAAAAGTGCAGATGAGTTGATTAAATTCCTGGCTAAATAGGTTTTATGTATTCATTACAGACTACCAAACAGTTTGAAAAGGATTATAAAACCTGCAAGAAGAGGAACCTGGGTGTTACCCTTATCAACACGGTGTTTTCTCTTTTAGAACAAACCGGAAAGCTCCCTGTGAAATACAAGAGCCATAAGTTGTCGGGAGATTATGCAGGGTTTTGGGAATGTCATATAAAAGGAGATTAGTTATTGATATGGACCCAAGATGATGAAGCGCAAATAATAACCTTCGTTCGAACGGGGACGCATAGTGATTTGTTTTAGCTACTCCTGCTTCACTCCCGGCTTATAGATTGTGCTATCTGTTTTCCAGCCCTGGTTATTGTAGTGGTACCATTTGCCTGTCTGCCGTTCGCGGTGCACAATTTTTACCAGTTCGTCGCCGGAGTAAGCATCTGTAACAGAATTGGTGTCGCAAATGATCTGTAGTTTGCCTTCCATCTTGCCGGCATAAGCACTGTCAAAAACTATAGTAGAGGCTAATTCGCGTGAGTGCTGACATTCGTTCTTGCGGTTATAGCCGAAGGTGCAGATGTGGTAGCCGCCATCGCCATAGTATTCTATGTTAAGCGAGCAACTATCGTTTATGGTAAAGCTAATATCTGGTATAGCGCCACGTAGAGTATCCAGGATGTGTTTTTCGTGCTGGCCATTAGCATCGTAAGTATACTCGTTCATGATCCATACATCGGTCTTGTCGAGTATGCGGCGATACTGCAGGCGGCTGTGCACGTACAGGTATTCCACTATATGATTGGCATTATATCGCTGCTTCAGGTAGCAGGACGTGTCGTCGCAGTCGGGGTATATATACACGCGGTTGAGCCTGCCATCGGTAAACACCTTTTTCTCACAAAGGTTGAAACTGCTGCAAATGGCTATCAATGCAATAAAGAAAATATACCTGAACATGGTTATCCCTGAATACGGGCGGAAATTAGTACAAATCGTTTATTTTTTCATGCCGGGGAATTTCATCTTCATGCCCGAGAGCAATTTTTCCAGTTCGGTGGCCACCAGGTAAGATTTATACCAGTTCTGGTCGGCAGGGATGATCTGCCATGGGATCTCGTTGCAGTGTTTGAATACGTCTTCGTAGTAATGCATATACCTGTCCCATAGCTCAGCTTCTTTAAAGTCGCTGGCGTTGTACTTCCACATTTTGGTAGGGTCGCTCAGGCGTTCTTCCAATCGTTTGTGCTGTTCTTCGGGCGACACGTGCAGGTAGAATTTCAAGATATGCGTGTCGTTGTGCTCTGTTAGCATGCGCTCAAAATCATTGATGGCCTGCATACGTTTTTTAGCTGTCTTATCGTTAATGTTGCCGTGTACGCGGGTTATCAGTACATCCTCGTAGTGCGACCGGTTGAATATCTGTATCATGCCCCTGGCCGGCGCATTGCGATGCACGCGCCACAGGAAATCGTGGGCCAGTTCCTCGTGCGTAGGCTCTTTAAATGAGTAAACGTTCACGCCCTGGGGATTCATACTGGTAAATACATCTCGGGTCAGGCCATCTTTTCCGCTGGCATCCATACCCTGGATAATGATGAGTACGCTGTGCCGGGCCTCGGCATAAAGGAGATTCTGCAATTCATCGAGCCGGGATAAAATAGAGGTTAGTTTTTCCTTTGTCTCCTGTTTATCAACGTTTTTGGGTGCCCTGGTGTCAATATTTTTAAGCTTCATGTTGTTCATTGGTGCGCGTATGTCTATCAAATTTAGGCTATTTGGGGGCGGTTTGGCGCAAAGCGGACGGGTAGTATTTTATTTGTTTTAAAATGCTGGCAGGCATTTGAAAGCGGTATAAATTCGTTTACTTTTGTTGTATGCGATCGCTGAAGGCC
>CANGNA010000035.1 GCA_947455215.1 Chitinophagaceae bacterium | reverse complement strand
TGCAATAGTTGACCAAATACCGGCTGTCCGGTAAAAAAATTATCTTTAGCCATGTTATTTCGTTGAAGTGGTATTTAACGAAACTAACTAAAGGGAGGTTGGTTTCAATCTCCCCTTTTTATAATTCTTACTTTCCCCGGACAACAGTAGCTTATAGCTACGGCATTGTAGGTAGCCGGATTCCGTCCGGCGAAATTTTCAATTTCGTCGCAGGTGCAGGCCATCTCCAGATGGCCGTAATACGCTTAAATCTGAGGTTTGTCCTCGCCGCGTCTCTGTGCGTTGGCATTGCGCGCAGCGAGGACTCGGCGATATCGGGTGGGTATAGAAATATTATATCTTTAATTTTAAGAGTGATTTATCGCAATTTTTCGTATCTATTACCGGAACTAAAAAATATGAGGGCAATTTTTTTTAAAGTTTTTATTATTTGCAGCTTTATCGCAATATCAGGTGATGCTCAAGTTGTGGATCATTCTGATAATAATTATGATAGTTGTAAGGCCCAGGTACGGGGATGGTACATTATATTAAGAGGATTTAAACGTTCCGACATTAGTGAGGCAAAAGTGTATATCTACAAGAGTATAACCGACTATGAAGCATGTGTAGACAGCACACATTGTGATGCAGAAATATCACTGCTCAATAACTTCGATTCCACCTTTGGAATAAATGTTCCTGCTATATCCACAGACAGAAATTTCGTTTTGGTCTTTAACGACGGTAGCACATACCGTATTTCTGATATTATTTTGGCAAAATTCAGGCGCCCGTGGCATCATAAACACCATGAGGTTTGTGATATTGCGTCTTTAAAGGTAAATGGTGTCGAGTATTACGACAGAAACATCATATTGACGAAGAAGTAATTCACTACATCTCCCGATGGCCGTAAAATTGCTCAGCCGGGCATTGTCCCCCAACTGGCGAAACAAACCCAATCCCATCATAGCCCCACTAAATATGTGTATATCTTTATTTGGAATACGCCCCCTCCAAACCGTATCTTTACCCCACAACAAACCCTTTCCCAAACACTCCAAACCCCAACAAAATGAGATCCCCCATATCCTTAGATCCTGTAAATCATGGTTCAGAAAAATTGCACAAAATTGCAGATACTGCAAATAGAAAGAAAAACACCATATCAGCAACCCCTTGCAAAACAGCACAATAAACCCCTGTATCTAAAGTAAAATTGCCGGCAACTGTCATTTTTTTTCATCGGCAGAAATTGAGGTAGCACTTTTAGATAGTACAACAAGCCATCTGTAATCTCCCTATTTTTCCCGACCTTTGCACACTTTTAAAAGAGTAAAAAGTAGTAAGTATACAGTATAAAGCTGTAATGCAGCCACCCACATCGGGACTTACGACTTACGACTTTAGACTTACGACTGAATAAAAATGAGTTACGAAAAAGAAATAGCCAAGCGCAGAACGTTCGCCATCATATCTCACCCCGATGCCGGTAAGACCACACTGACCGAAAAACTGCTGTTGTTCGGCGGTGCCATACAGGTGGCCGGTGCGGTAAAGAGCAATAAGATAAAGAAACACGCCACCAGCGACTTTATGGAAATAGAGCGCCAGAGGGGTATCTCTGTGGCTACTTCCGTAATGAGTTTTGAGTACAACAACACCCTCATCAACCTGCTGGATACACCGGGTCACAAGGACTTTGCCGAAGATACCTACCGTACGCTCACCGCTGTGGATAGCGTGATATTGGTGATAGACAGCGTGAATGGTGTGGAAGAGCAGACCCGCAAACTGGTAGAGGTGTGCCGCATGCGCGATACCCCCATCATTGTGTTTGTGAACAAAATGGACCGCGATGGTAAGCTGCCGTTCGACCTGCTGGATGAAATTGAAAAAGAACTGAAGATATCTTTACACCCGCTCTCCTGGCCGATCAATATGGGTAAGGAGTTCAAAGGGGTGTACAACCTGTATAACAGCAGCCTGAACCTTTTTACCGCCAGCCAGAAGGCTACTGAAGATAACATAGTGCCAATACCTGACCTGAATGATAAGGTGCTGGACGCCAAGGTAGGGGAGCGCGATGCCAACCAGCTGCGCGAAGATGTGGAGCTGCTGCAGGGTGTATACGGAGAACTGGATGTAGAGGCTTACCTGAAGGGTAAGGTATCGCCCGTGTTCTTTGGTAGTGCCGTGAACAACTTTGGTGTAAAGGAACTGCTGGATACCTTTATACAGATAGCGCCGGTACCACAGCACCGTGATACTGACAAGCGCACCGTGGAGCCTACCGAGGCCAAATTCACCGGCTTTATATTTAAGATACATGCCAACCTGGATCCCCGCCACCGCGACAGGGTAGCGTTCCTACGCGTATGCTCGGGCAGGTTTGCGCGCAATACGTATTACAAACACTGCCGCTTGGAAAAGGATATGCGCTTCAGCAATCCTTATTCTTTCCTGGCGCGCGAAAAAGACATCATCGAGGAAGCCTATCCCGGCGATGTGATCGGCTTGTTCGATACCGGCAACTTTAAAATAGGCGATACCCTTACCGAAGGGGAGATCATGCAGTTTACCGGTATACCGGTATTCTCACCTGAGATATTTAAAGAGTTGGTGAACAAAGACCCTATGAAAACCAAGCAGTTGGAAAAGGGTATCCGCCAGCTTACCGATGAGGGTGTGGCCCAGCTGTTTACCCAGCACGGCGGCAACCGCAAGATAATAGGTTGTGTGGGTGAGCTCCAGTTCGAGGTGATACAATACCGCCTGCTGCAGGAATACGGTGCCTCTTGTTCGTTCACGCCACTATCGTTCTACAAAGCGTGCTGGATAACCGGCGACAAAAAGAAGGTAGAAGACTTTGTGCGCTTTAAGCAGAGCAACGTAATGGAAGACAAGGATGGCAACCTGGTATACCTGGCCCAGAGCGAATGGTTCCTGAACACCGAGCGCCAGAACAACCCGGATATCGAGTTCCATACTACGTCAGAGTTCAAGACAGCGATGGTCTAATGGCTCAATGACTGAATAGCTCAATGGCTTAATGTTGTGCCCTGTTTCAAGGGCATGATTTTTATGGTTGTATGTGTTCACAAAAAAACATATGATCATGAAAAAAACATTACTTCTGCTTGCAGCTGCATGCTGCCTGTTTGTGCAGGCTATGGCCACTACCTACACAGTGACGGTGGCTGATTTTTCGTTCTCGCCCAGCACACTTACCGTGCATCCCGGCGACGTTATCACCTGGACCTGGAGCAGCGGATCGCACACCACCACCAGCACTACGCTGCCTACCGGCGCACCAACGTGGGACCAGGCGATCAACGCTACCAACACCTCTTACTCTTACACAGCACCGTCTATCCTGGGGACTTATAACTACAAATGCACGCCCCATGCAGGTATGGGTATGGTGGGTAGTTTTACGGTGGTGAGCCCTACTGAAGTGTCATCTGTACAGCAGGCGATGTTCAGTATGTACCCAAATCCCGCAACCACATCAGTGCGTCTGCAGCTGAACGGTACGGGCGAGACATCAGTCTTCATTGCTGATATGAGCGGTCGCACAGTAATGCATCGACAGTACACAGATGCTACGGCAATAGACATTGATACACATCAACTTACACCGGGTATCTACACCGTTACCACTATACAGAATGGTAGTGTTTACAGGAAGGAATTAAGCATAAGGTAATACCCTGCAAACCTGGCGAGGGCCTGCACTGTAGCCACAGTGCAGGCTTTTTTTGCTTTACAAGCATTACATAGTCACAAGGACATACAGGCACACCTTTTATAGGCTGTTATCACAAAATAACAACCATGAAAAGAACATTACTTATCCTTGCTTTGCTGTTCAGCCTGTGCGTTCCGGCATTGGCCGCCACCCATTCCATACAGGTTACCGACGCTGCCATTACGCCCAATACCATTACCGGCGTACACCCCGGCGATACCATTACCTGGGTGTGGGTGAGTGGCCGCAATACCACCACCAATGGCCTGATCCCATCTGCGGCGCCCGGCTGGAACAGCCCCATAGAGCCCACTGTACCGGTATTCTCTTACCCTGTACCCAATATTCCCGGCGTATATAATTACAAGTCGGACTCTACCGCCGGCATGACGGGTAGCTTTACTGTGGAAGCAACCGGTGTACCTACAGTAGCTGCCGCTCAGTTCGAGGTGTACCCTAATCCTTCTAATGGCGTGTTAGTACTGCAGCTGCTGCAACAGGGCGAAGCTACAATAACGATCGCCGATGTATCAGGTCGCGAAGTAGTTCGCCAGCAATCGACCGTGCCGGGCAATAATATAGACATACACCAGCTTGCCCCTGGCATATATATTATTACCGCGCAGCAGGGTGGGGCATTGTACCGAAAAGAGCTGGTAGTGAAATAGCCCCTACACATACTATCAGCAGCAGGTGATGCGTTACTGTGCTATGCGAATGATGTTGTGTGCAGCATGCCTGATAGTTACAGCTAATGCTGCCGCCCAGCAATGGGAGGTAAGTATGGGGGCAGGGTTAACCGCTGCCAGGGTGCTGCGGACAGGAGCTTCAACAAAAGCCACTGCGTATATGCAGTTCGGCCTGATGGGGCCGGGCGTATACCTCGATCCCGAGTTGGCCATTAAGCTGAACGACAATAGCTGGTGCTTGTTCAACTATCAGCTGGCATCCAACACTTTTGGTATAAAGCTGGGTGGCAACACCACCGAACGGAATTACGACTTTGTGACCACGCATACCTTTAGTGTAGGGTACAGGCGTATGTTCAACATACTGCATAACAGCATAAAGCTGGGCGTTTTAGGTAGTGGTGGCATTACGTATGGCTATAATACCGGCGGCGGTTATGGCTCATCGGGCAATAGTAATGGCGGGCAGCAGGCTGTATATGTGCAATTGACGCCGAAATACAAGGGTGATGATGTACTGCCGCCCTTCTGGACGCCAACACTGTCGGCAGGTGGCACAATAGGTGCTAACCAGGACATTGGCCCTGTATGGCTCAACCGATTCGATCTGTCGTTCCAGGTAACTGCCGGGCTGCGCGATATGTATGCCGACTATGCCAAAGTGCAATACAAAATAGCCACACCACAATCGTATGAAGAGGGTATAGCGCAATACCGAGGCACCCCGCTGATACTCTCGTTCGGTCTTAAATACAGGCTGTTCCGGGTGGAGCGAAACAGCTAAAAAAACAGGCGGGCATACCATGTATGTCCGCCTGATGATTCACCTTATTAACTAATTAACTTTTTAACCTTCAACGGTAGCACCGCCATATACCTTTATCTCATTGTACAGCGTATCGCGCTCTACCGGTATGCGGCCTACAGATTCTATCATGTCGCAAAGCTCTTCGGTGCTCAGGGCAGGGTTTTGTTCCTCGCTGCCGGCCATAGAGTATATCTTTGTAGAATCATCTATCGTACCATCCAGGTCGTTAACGCCGAAGGAGAGGCTGAGCTGCGCACTCTGGCGGCCCAGCATAGGCCAGTAAGCCTTCAGGTTGCGGAAGTTATCCATGAACAGGCGGGCTATGGCATACAGGCGCATATCCTCTATTATGGTCGACTCCGGTATGTGGCTCATATCGTTGCCCTTGTTGCGGAACTTGAGCGGTATAAAGCAGTTGAAGCCACCTGTTTCGTCCTGCAGCTGGCGCAGGCGGCTCATATGGTCTACGCGGTGTGCATATGTTTCTATGTGGCCATACAGCATGGTAGCATTAGAGTGCATGCCCAGCTGGTGTGCTGTGCGGTGTATGTCCAGCCAGCCATCGCCATCTACTTTATCGGCACATATTATATTGCGCACATCGGGGTGGAAGATCTCCGCACCACCGCCCGGTAACGATTGCAGACCAGCATCTTTCAGCTGCTGCATGCCTTCTTTGCGGGTCAGTTTGGCCTTGTTGAACATATAGTCCAGCTCTACAGCAGTAAAGCCTTTCAGGTGCAGGTCGGGCCTGTGCGCCTTTATTTTTGTCAGCAGTTCGCAGAAGAATTCCAGGTTCATCTTAGGGTGTACACCGCCTACTATATGCACCTCGGTAACCGGCTGACCATCGTACTTACGTACTATGTCCAGCATCTGCTCCATAGATAGTTCCCAACCCTCGTCCTTGTGTTTGTACTGGCGGCTGTAAGAACAGAAATTGCAGGTAAACAGGCACACGTTAGTGGGCTCAATATGGAAGTTGCGGTTGAAATATACCTTGCCGTGGTGCAGCCTTTGCGCTACGTGGTTGGCCAGTGCCCCTACAAATCCCAGTTCTCCTTTTTCAAAAAGCAAAACGCCTTCCTCTTCGGTTAGGCGCTGTCCGTTCTGTACTTTTTCTGCTATATTGATGAGTGCTTTATCCCCGTTAGCGTGCTTGATCACATCTGCAAGATCGAATGCTTGTATCATAATACTTTGTCCCTGAACTATTAGGCTGTAAAGGTACGTATTATGCAACAATAAGCAGGCTGATATCGGTTGGTTATAGTGTTTTTATCAATAGCTGCATAGTTGTACAATTATTACTACAAGTGGTTACAGGCATAGAAAAATTGACATTAATTAATTAACATTGTCGGTATGAAGTATGCGTTTCTGTTTGCCTTTCTTTTTTCTTTTTCTGCTGCCAGGTCGCAGGTATATTTTAAATATGATTACCGCGATTGTGCACCCGGCGACTACTGTATGTACTGCGGCGATGAGGTGGCACGGCCTACCGTGAACCTGGCCAAATACCTGCAGCGGGAACTGGACCGCAATATGTTTGAATACAACGGACAGGGCAGGAAGATAATGTACCAGGTGTATATAGACAGTGACGGCAAGCTGTGCGTGATCAGCGCCGACAACCACTTTAATAACCGCATGCTGCGCAACGACCTGCGCGCCGTGCTGAACCATATGCCCAACTGGACACCGGCCCGCAAAGACGGCCACGCCATAGGGTCGGGCATCGTTATAGAGTTTACTTTTTATAAAGATTACTTTGATGTGCGCTACATCAGCAGGCCGCGCAAAACAGACGGCAGGGTGATCTGATGGGCACAGGTAACTATTACTATTCATAACAATCGGGGGGCGGGGGGGAGCATTATGAACAGAGCTTACATATCTATAGGTAGCAACCAGGGCAACAGGCGGGAACAAATGGAGCGGGCGATAGCATTCCTCATGGTATTGGGGGGTGTTATTGTAAAAAGGTCGGACTATTTCGAGACCAAGGCATGGGGCAAGGAAGATCAGCCCGATTTCCTGAACATGTGCCTGGAACTGACCACTATTAAGTCGGCACACGAACTGCTGAAAGTGATACAGGACATAGAAAGCCAGCTGGACCGCCAGCGTACCCAGAAATGGGGCCAGCGCACGGTAGACCTGGATATACTCTTCTTTAACGATGCTATCATCAACGACGACCACCTTACCGTACCGCATCCATATATACCACAGCGCAAATTTGTATTGGTACCCCTGGCCCAGGTAGCGGCCGATGTGGTTCATCCGGTATTGCACAAAACCGTACAGCAGTTGCTGGATTCCTGCCCGGATGATCTGGAGGTGGTGAAGGTTGGGTGATCTTGTTAATGCGGTTATTGCCCGTCTGCTTAGCGCGTCATCACCCCCGATGCAGTCGCAAGCGACGCATCGTGCCCCTCTTTGGCAAGAGGGGAGTCCTCATTTGCTTAGTGCATCATTCCTCGCATTCGATCGGCCAACGCTGCAACTTCTTTAGATGGCTTTGAAATACTGAAAACGGGCCTATTTACTTGATTTTATAGCAATTACTTCGGCAACACCTCGTAACTCTTCAGCACATCGTGCAGGATGTCTATACGCACTTTGCCCCAATTTTTAGAGGTGTCTGACGTGGGGAGTTCAAAGTTCTCGGCAAAGAAGAAGGGGTAGTTGCGCTCATCGCTTTTGTTCATGGAACCTTCCGGTTCTTTTACCTTCATTATCTTCTCGGCAAAGCCTACCACCCAGTATATGGTCTTGCCATTTACCTCGCCGGTGCCTGTTTTATAGAATAGCTTGTAGGCAGGGGTCTCTTCCTGCAGCATCATGGTCTTTACAATACGCTGAGAGCGCTCTGTCATGGGCAGTTCGCCGAAGTACATCTTTTTCAACAATCCTATCTGCTCGTCGGCCGATATCTGCAGGCTGTTGTTCAGCCAGAAATTATCAATGCTGCCTTCTATCTTCATATTGCCGTACTTCACAGTGTCTATGTAGTGCTTCATGCGGGCTGGACCAATACGGCGGGCCACCTCCTGGTAAAAGGCCACATTGCTCACCTTAAAGGCTTCGCGCATGGTCATATCCTTGTCCCACTCGGGGCGGCGCGTTACGCCATCCCATTTTATGGTCAGCTGGTCGTCCGATGCTACGGCTGTTTCCAGCGCTATCAGTGAATTGAATATCTTGAACGTAGATGCCGGTAAAAAACGCTGCGTGCAGCGCTCCTTATTATAATAGTGTACCGACTCGTGGTTATGATCGCGGAGGATGAAACAAGCATTTTTGATACCATTATCTTCAAATGTTTTGCCCCATTCCTTATGTTCTTTTATCCGCACATCGCGGCACGAACCTATAAAAAGTGCTAAAAGACAGATAGATAAGATACTCTTGCGCATATGGCTAACGGATTGATATTCCGGCCGCAAAGGTACTAACAATAGCCCCAAAAAACTATCCTTCAAATCCCATCTTTTTATGGCTGCCATCGCAGTAAGGTTTATTGCCCGAGTGCCCGCAGCGGCAAAACGCCGTTACATTGTTGCGCTTGCTCTCTGTGCCGTCCTTATCCTTTACGGTAATGTTGCCATATACCAGCAGCGGACCGTTAGGCATCACTTCCACTATGCTCTCGGCAGTTACTTCGGCTACCTTATCGGCATCGGCATTCATATAATAGCTCAGTGCGCCGCTGGGGCATTTCTTCACCTGGGCTATCATGTTTTCCGTATTGTCGGCCAGCGGATCTATCCACGGGCGCACCTTGGGGTTAAACACTTTGGGCAGTCCGGTGGCCTCTTTCCAGCATACTGTAGAGTGGATGCAGGCATTGGGTTTCCATACTATGGTCACCTCGCCATTGGTGTATTTCTTGGTTATATCGTTCATTGTATATCAGTTTTAATGGTTACCTGGTTGCTTAGTATTTTATGCACGGGGCACTTGTTGGCTATCTCCAGCAGGCGGTTGCGCTCCTCGTCGGTTATGGTGCCGTGTATGGTTATGGTGCGTTGTATGTCTGTAAAATTCAGGTTATTATCCCTGCTTATTACTACGTTCACTTCAATACTATCCACAGCATACTGCTTCCTGTCGGCATACATGCGCAGGGTGATGGAGGTGCACGATGCCAGCGATGCTGCGAGCAGTTCTTCGGGCGCCAGACCTGCTGCGGTGCCCCCATGCGCTACAGGCTCATCGGCCACCAGGGTATTGGTAGCCGTGGTAATAGTGGTTGCGTAGTGCGCTTTGCCTATAGCGGCGTGTACCTGTGCCATGGTGTGTGTTATATGAACTGCAATATCGCAACTATTTGGTAAAGAACGCATCCCACAGCGCGGTGCTCAGGTCTATATGCGGGTGATACATTTTCAGTTTCGTCTGGGCGGCCATATAGTCTTTATAAAACACCCAGTACATTACTTTATAGCCTAAGTCCTTCCCATTATCGTCGTAAATGGTTATGGTGGGGGCCACGGCCTTTACGCGCCAGCTGATCTCGCCATTGGCCATATCGGGCTTCCATTCAAGCATCAGCTTATAATTGGTGATGCGATCGTAAGAGAAATCGCGGGACACAATACGCTGGAATTTTACCCCTGTTACCGGGTCTATTAGTTCTATAGTGTCTGTTGATGGTGTGATCCCTTTGCCCACCTCTTCGCGGGGCATGGCTTTAAGCGGATTGCCACCCAGTTGGAAGGCCGGTATGGTGCCTGCCAGCACCTTGCGGGTCAGCAGCTCGGCCAGAGCAGTATCGGCTACTTCTGCGCGCACCATCTGCGCGTTCTGGCCAAAGGTATCTGCAAGGAAAGCCTGTCTGGTATTATAGATAGACACCGGCATATCCTCCTTAAGGTCCAGCGCGCCGCCTGTAGCACTGGCCAGGTACAGCCTGTTCACATCCCTGTCTTTATGGCGGCGCCCGTAGGCGTTCACTATGTCCTGTACGTCCTCCCAGCGAAACCAGAATATAGATCTGTAGCCGCGGAAGCTATTATCGTAATCATTATAAACATCTACAAGCGGCGCTATGCCCAATATGGTTGTTTTGCCGGCACCTGTTGTCTCGTCATATGTCCATTTTTCTATAACCCGCCAATGCGTCACGCTCGACATCTGTGTAGGCACGTCCATAACTTTTATAAACTTTGCGCCGTTAACTGGGTCTTCCACCTCTATAGTGTCATGCCGCAACAGTATCCCCTGAATATCTGCTGCCGGCAACTGCCTCTTCAGATCTGTGGTGTACGGGCCATATGCGGGTATCTTGCCTGCGGCAGCCAGTTGGGCCAGTATGGCCTGCAGCGTAGAATCGGCCGGGATAACCGCCGGTTTTGCCGACGAATCTACCACCGGGATAACGCGCGATACGCGGTTCTTCCAGGTGGCTTTGGCTGCGGGTTGTGTTTGTGCTGTGGCAGTGGCTGCCAGCAGCAATAGTAATACGGTCGATCTGATCTTTTGCAAATTCATAAGCAGGAATATAAGCAGGATAATTTTCCGAAAGTTATGGAATAAATCGTGTTTTGTTTCTGTTTTCCGGCCATAAATGTGGCCATAATAAACTGTACCATTTTTTATAATATCGGGGCGGGCGAGTGGCCACCCGGAAGAATCAGCGCGCGTTATTTTTTGTAATACACTACCAGGCTGAGCGGACAACTATTTGCCGGATAATTACACTGACTTTACTCCTACACCAGTTATTATTGGCCAACAAACGCAAAACAATAGAGTAGCGCAAGGCCGCTCGGGATAAGGGTTTGAACACTGTTTTTGCTATAGATTTACCTCACGGAAGTAGGGGCTATAATTTGCGTGTTTTTCTACTTAACATAATGTAAATTATGGTTAAGTAGAAAGGAGAAAGCGGTAGAGTTAGTTATAATAAACTTTTGCCAACGCTTCCCTCGCCAAAGGCGTATGATTGTTATGAATGATATGGATAAAAAGTTTCTTGAGCTTAAAGTATCAATACTTGAATCAATTATTGATGACCGCCAGCGTTCCGAATACGAAAAAGCTCTTGCTGAAGAAGCCGATCGAGTTCGCGAAGAGATTCGTTTGAGAGATGAGTTAGATAATCTTGGCGTTTCCTTCGGCATTGACGGACAAGGCGAGGATGAGGATATTTAGAAGGAATCTTAAACAGCTTGCCGTTCACTAAAAATATTTTAAATTAATATTACACCCCGCCTAATTAGCGGGGTTTTTTATGCCCATTTTATGATGCTTCGCAGCGCAAAAAGTTCATTATAACTAACTGATTTTCAACTTTCTACGTTAACATAAGGCAAGTACATTATGGAGCAATAAAGTAGGTTTCGATTGTGCGTTATAATTTAGTCTTATGTCAAGTCGTATTAATTGCTTGCCGATTGACAGGAGATATTTACTATCAAAAGGCTAAAGAAAACAGCTTTAACCTTCAGGCAAAGACAGAGCAAAGCTCCACGGAAAAACCGCCGGGCGGTTTCAAGATTAAAATATAAAAATCTATTATATGAAATATGCGATTGATATCGACAAGATTATTTGTAACGTAGTTGTTTACGGCATCCCTGATGAACAACAGAAAATGCAAATAAAAGCTGAAATAGAAACCATGTTGCAAGAAATTGCAAATGCGCCTAAATCTCAGACGCCGGAAACTTACTAAGGAGATTTAATACGTATTTAGCTATTTTAATCAAATCTTCCTTGGATTCTGCTTGCGGGTTATCATCAATTATTTTTTGACATCCCGATTGAAATTTACCTTGTATAAAAGGAAAGTTTGAAGGCAAGTTGCCTTCTTTTATTACAGCATCAAATAGTTCGTTACCAGTCATATAATTACATTTTAGTTTTGCACCTTAAATGTATGAAACTCACCGTAATTGGTGAGTTTTTTTATTATGTTTGTCTTGTAATACAGCATATGAAAATAGATAAACATTCCGCCGACATAATATTCAAAGGCATAGAATGCCCGCATTGCAATGAAAAGTATATTTTTGAAGTCCCCTATTCACTTGAAGTGTTGTCCATCAAATCACAACGTGAAGACACAAGTCAAGAATGCAGAGAATATAATAATTTAGTAAACGAGAAATTTCAGCAATTGCGTAGTGACGAAATAACTAAAGAAGAGTTTATTGAATTTGTAAGGTCGATATCTATTTACACACCCCCCATTTAAAATATTTATTCGACGCTGAGCCGATTTGCGAGGCAAAAGAAAAGCCACCAAGCGGTGGCTTATTTTACTTCTTGAGTTTCTTCTTTAGGCACGATAAATGCACCTTCCTTCCAGTTCCTATTATCTTCAAGCCACTTGATTAAATCTCCTAAAAAACGAAGTTTAGCTGCTACAGAGGTTGCTTGATCGTAATATACCTGTCCTTCTTCTACATCTCTGATCAATATTATTCGCTTAGATATAGCCTGAGGCCCATCTAAGACAAACATATTTGTTTTCCCTATTTTTTTATGGCTGCCTTGTATTACTTGCGGGCAATTTGATATTTTTTCGATCAAGTAATCTGTTGAAATGGTAGGATAAAATGTGTCCATTATGCAAATGCTTCTTCTAGTTCAAGTGAATTAACGTATTGGTCTCCGGTATTCATAATGCTTTCCATAACGTCATTTTCCTCATATGCATCGAACTCTAAAGTGCTATTTGCATAATTACTCCATCCCATTTTATTCAATTCGGCATCAATCCCCTTCCCGTACTTTTGAGCTGCAATACAAAAACATAATACTGTTTCATCTACCGCAGTCTGTATTTCATTTTCATTAGATGCATAATTAGATAAGCCCAAAAGAGGCATTTCAACTTTTACAGCATCATTTACTTCTTTATGCCATACCGGCATAATTACGTTAATTGAAAAAGATGTTCCGTCTTTAACAACTTCAAGGCTTGCGCTAGTGTGTTTCATATGTAGAAAGTTTTTGCAGTTATAACTCTACCTGCTAAAATTGTGCCCAACATTATTTGCCAATGCACCTACCTGATAAATTAGTGTGTTCCATACAAAGGAACAAAAAGTTTTTAAATTTTAGTAAAGTTTACTCAATAAAATTTTGTGAATTCCTAAAATACCCCTAATGTAAATGTATGCCTGAAATATATAACATCACGTACCGCGTCAAAATAAACTTCTAACCCACTGCTGGGCGTAGTCTCCCGACTACGTCCTTCCCGGCCGGGAGTCTCCTGACTCCCGAAACCAACATGGTGCTTACAAACATAGCTATCCACCTATGCAGCCATTGAGCCATTATATATGTGTATATCTTTATTTGGAAACGGGTACTCCGGCATCGTACATTTGCCCCTCACAAAACCCTTTTTTCTTACTATGAAAAACACAAATCATCCGCCCTTTCCTCCCCTAAAAGCCACGCCGGCTGCCCCACTACCACCGGCAGAAAAACTGCGCATTTCTGCCACATATGCAGAAAGAAGAAAAAATACAATATTATTATGTGGCTAATTATCAATGGTCTAAGTACCTCCACCTAAAATAAAACTGCCGGCAACTTGCAAAAAATAAAAACCGGCAGAAACCGCAAAACCTGCATAGGCACACGTAGGTAGTACATGCATTTTGCATGTATCACGCACAGCCGGGAAGCTGAATTAAATTAAGATTTTACGGTAACGGTATTGCCGTTGAGCGTAGCGGTATAGCTGCTGAGCGATGATGGCGGCGGCCCGCTGATGACCGAACCATTGGTGCTGGAAAAGGTACCATTGTGACATGGGCACACAATATTGGTGCTGCTGGCATTATACCCTACCGTGCAGCCCTCGTGCGTGCAGGTAGCAGAAAAGGCCACAAAGCTGGTGCTGCTCTTGCGGATAACGATAACCCCATTGGCTATCACCGCTCCGCCTACGGTATTCAGCGCAGTATTGGCCGAATTGGTGAGATCGAGGGTAAAATCTACATTGCTGGGGCCGGAATAGCTGGTCTTCTTACAGCTTTCTATTACAGCTATAGGTAATGCTGCCAGGCCACACACGGCAAGGGTATTCTTCAAAAAGTCTCTCCGTTCCATTGTTTCGTTTCAGTTGTTCAGTGTCAATAACTTATGAAGCTACTGCAATATTGCAACCTACACCCAAAGATTGTGGCGAATGAAAAGAGATACACAGGAAACTACCGATGCGCAGCTACCCGCGTGTGAGACAGCTTGTTAACGGTGGTACCCGTACGATGGCACGATGCCACCATAAGGATGATGACCACCAGGTACACGAGCAACAGTTCGACAAAAACGAATTTCAGCTGCTTTTTAATAACCGGCTTTGTAGGGAGCATAGCTATAAAATTTGGTTACATGTATCAATAACGCAAAAGCGTTGTATTTATTTTAACGATTCAAATACTGATACCGTAACACAATAGTTATTCCATAAGCTACTGGGCTACTGGTCGAAGCGTCCCGCTTCGTCCTACATTAGGGCAAGCGTCCCGCTTGCGTAAAAAAATTATTTGTATTGCAAGCGGGACGCTTGCATTGGATCAGGACGAAGCGGGACGCTTCGACCAGTTTAGTTATAATAGCGTCGGGTTTCAACCCGACGGCTACAGAAAGATATAATAGTAAATACCCAGCCAAATGGCTATAAAGAAGGTAAGGGCATAGAGGTCGGTAAGGTGCTGGCGCATATCCTTTTTGATGAACAAACGGTACACCACCCAACACAGGTATAAAATGAAGAACAGAAATCCTATATATAGTCTCATAGCTTGTTATTTAAAGAAAAAACGCAGACCGTTTACCGATCTGCGCTATCCATTATTTATATACGTCCTGCCAGCGGAGCTCCTTGATGTAGAAGCGCGATGGGCGCTCCCAATCGTTGGCGCGGTAGCCGTCCAGGTCTTTGTATTCGAAATACCTGTTATCCATGGTCACCACTTTGTTCAGGTGGAACTCATTATCCACATGGCGCTCAGCAGCCTCGTTATCTTCAGAGAACGAATAGGTAACATAGTTACGGAAACCGATCTCCTTATTGCTGCGGCTCACATACACATCGCAGAAATTGATCACTTCCGGCTCGGTATTGCGGTCGGTAACGTCGAAGTAGATATTGGCCGTCAGGTTGTAGAAAGCCTGGGTAATATAAGAATGCGGTGGAATGAAGGTAACGCGCTCCCCTTTTACCAGCGATGCACGGCTCAGCTTCATATTGTCGTTGTGGTTAGAATAGTATTCGTTGAATACATCCAGCCAGTCCAGGCCATATTGGGTGCCGTAAGACAGGTAGTTGCTTGCATACTTATTAGTATAATAGCTCATGCGCTTACCATTGTTGATCATGGCGCTCTTCTTCCAGTCTACATATATCGGCCTGTCGGTCTTATTGTAAAACAGGAAAGACATGACACCATGCTCGGCCCAAAACCAATATACCACCTTCACATCGTCGTTCTCGTACTGGTAAAAATGGTTCACGCTCTGTATGTCGCTGCTCGATGGCGATACATACACCACCTGGGTAAACTTAGAACAGCTACCAAGAGAAGTAATGACCAACAGGGCAAGCAACAGCCTTTTAATGCTCATATGCTACTTTTATTTGGCGATAAATATAGCAGCTATTTGCCACATTCGGAAACAAAAGAAACACCATTATGCATTTTATTCCTGGAGCACTGGTCGAAGCGTCCCGCTTCGTCCGGCAGTTTAGCAGGCGCCCCGCTTTCGACAAATGTTTTTGCTATGTGGTTACGCAAGCGCGACGCTTGCCGTTGTTCAGGACGAAGCGCGACGCTTCGACCAGTTATCTAATATATCAGGCAAAAAAATGGCCGGAATTGCAGCAATTCCGGCCGATGTTGAGACAACGCAATAGATCAGTTATGCTGCTCGTTCACCATCTGCAGCTTGTTCAGGCTGCGGTATAGTCCATCCTCTATTTCCAATAACTCAAAATGCGTACCCTGCTCCTTCACCATGCCATCTTCCATTACAATTATCTTATCTGCATTGCGTATCGTAGACAGCCTGTGGGCGATGACGAACGATGTACGGTTGCGCATCAGGTTGGTGAGTGCGTCCTGTACCAGTGCTTCCGACTCCGAGTCGAGGGCAGAGGTGGCCTCATCGAGTAAGAGGATAACAGGATCTTTTAATATAGCCCTGGCTATGGCTATGCGCTGTCGCTGCCCTCCCGATAGTTTGATGCCGCGCTCCCCTACCACTGTCTCAAACCCTTCGGGGAAGCTGGTAATGAAGTCGAACGCGTTGGCTTTGCGGGATGCTTCCATTACCTCTTCGCGGGTAGCATCGGGCTTGCCGTATGCAATATTCTCGTATATGGTGCCGCCAAATAGCAGTATGTCCTGTGGCACCAGGGCCATCTGGCTGCGCAGCTGTGTGAGCGGTATGCCGGCGGCATCCTTGCCATCAAATAGTATCTTTCCTGCATCTATATCGAAGAAGCGCAGCAGCAGCGATACAATGGTACTCTTACCAGCACCGCTCGGCCCCACAATGGCTATCTGCTGCCCGGCCCCGGCTTCTATACTTACATCTTTTAATATCTGCATGTTCTTCCGCGATGGGTAGCTGAAGGCAATATTGCGGATGGAGACGCTACCTTTTAACTTAAATTCTTCATTGAGCTGATGCTGCTCAAGTGACACATCTTCAACGGTTTCTCTTAATAACTCACGTACGCGCTGAGTGGCACCGAGGGTCTTCTGCAACTGGCTATACAGGTCGGCAAACCCAGCCATAGAGCCGCCAACAAATGCAGTATAGATGACAAAAGCGGTAAGATCGCCAAACGAGAGCAGGTTTTGCTGCATGAGCCCTGTACCATACCATACCACCAAAACAATAGCACCAAATATGCTGAACATGAGGAACGAGATGAACAGGCCCCTTATCTTACCGCTTTTTATGGCCAGGCGCACCATATCGGACATGGTGCTGTTATAGCGCTTCACCTCGTACCACTCATTAGCAAAAGCCTTAACATTACTGATGCCCTGTAATGTCTCTTGCACTATGATGCCGGAATCGGCGAGCTTGTCCTGCCCTTGTTTAGATAGCTTGCGCACCTGCTTACCAAATACCAGGGCTATCACTATCAGCAGCGGCACCACCGACAGCATGAGCAGGGTCATCTTAGGACTGATGTAAAATATCAGGCTGATGCCGATAATCAGGGTGAGTATGCCGCGCAGTATCTCGGCAAAAACGGTGGTCACCGCATCCTCTATCTGCGATACATCGGCAGTAATGCGGCTGGATAACTCCCCTACCCGGTGCTGTCCATAAAAATCTATGGGCATCATCAGCAGGCGCTGGTATATCTCTTTGCGCATATCGGCCACGGCATTCTCGCCCACATAGGTGAACAGGTATACGCGCAGGAACGAGAACACCATCTGCACGCTGAGCACAGCTATCATGGTAAGGGCAATGTTTCCGCTGGACATGCTGAACTTAACGTTGGTAATGCCGTGGGCACTGTCTACCAGTTGCTTCAGCAGGTATGGGAAGGCCATGGTAGTGCCGCTGGATAGCCCTATGAAAATGAGCCCGGCAATAAACACCCCACGATAGGGTTTCAAATATTTAAATATGACCAGTGCCTCTTTAAAGGCCTCTTTACTGAATTTTACCTTAGGAGATTCTTCTCCCTGCTCACTATGCCGCCTGCGTGCCATTTAAAAACTGAAAAATTAAAAGTAAAAAGTAAAAATTACCCGTTTGGTGCGAAGGTACGGCTTGCCACTCCGTGAGTGTCAATTGATTTCGGTAAGCGGCGGCGTATGGTCGGTAAAATAGGAACGGCAGCCGTTGTGGCTGCCATATACCCAAATCTTAAAAAAGAATGTTTGCTTAGTGCAATCACCCCCGATATTCGACAACACGTCTCGGCTCAGCCGAGACGTGTTGTCGAATATCGTCCCCCTCTTTAGGCCACGCGCAAGGCTCTACAAAAAGGGGAGTTGCCCAGTTTATTTGCGCAAATGTGATCGTCGGATGGTATTAATGTATAATAACCGACCTGCGGCTGCTGGTATGCACGCTGAAGTACCCCAGTGCCCCACCCTGCAGGTTGGTTACCGGGTTGGCCGGTGTAGCGGCGTTCTGGTTCTTAGTCTGGCGCAGGCTGTAGTAATACTGATACATGGCAGAGTCGATGCACTGCATATCTATAGTGATATAATCGCCGGCCTGTGGTTCGTAGTCGCCACCGCCACGGTTCAGGTTCTGCACTATGCGTTGCCCGTTGCGAAAGTCGTCGCTGCTGATGTATATATTATCGGTCTGCGCGCCATTGCTGTATTCGGCAAAATAGTAGTAGTTGCCCATTGGTGCAGGGTCGTAGTAAGATATGGCCGTAACAGAATCGAACACACCTATGGTGCGGTAAATGGTATCCATAGCTACATGCTGCGGCATCTGGCCCTCGCCGGTGAAGGTTTTACCGTCTACGGCAATGGTCATCTGATACCGGTGGCCGGGAACGCCGGTGGCTGTTTCGTCGCGGTAAAAGCCGGGGCGCAGTTCGGGCAGCGTATAGGTGGTACCTGCCGTAAGATCTTTGATGGTGATGACCGCGCCACTCACTGCCGGGAATACATTCGACTCATCAAAATTCACGGTTTTACTCAGCTTTACGGTACAACCGGTGGTGTCGTCTACCACGTTGGCCTCTATCACATATTTAGGGTCAGCCTTATTCAGGTTGATGTTGATCACCTTCTGGCAAGAGGAGATAAGGCTGATTGCGATAAATGGCAGTATGATATTTTTAAGGAATTTCATTGCTGTGGGTAGTTTAGAATTTGAAATTGTAAGCGATAGAAGGTACAAAGCGGAACAGGGCTGTTTGCAGCGCCTGCGTTTTAGAAGGGTCATTAGGGTCGTCCTGGAAGGTGATGATGTAGGCATTCTGCCTGCCATAAACGTTATATATACTGAACGAGATCTCTGACGAGAAATGCTTTTTGTGGGCCAGCTGCTTGGTAGCGCCTATATCCATACGGTGGTAGGCCGGCATGCGGTAGCCATTGCGCTCGGTATAGTAGAACACCGTCTGGTTGTTGATGTTGTATTTGCCGCTGGGGAATGATACTGCATCACCCGTGTAATAAACGAACGAGCCGGACAGGGTCCACTTCTTATTCAGTTCGTACACGCCAACTACTGAGAGGTTGTGGGTACGATCCTGGCGGGCATTGTACCATTGGTTGTTGTTGATACCGTTGATCTGTGTCTGCGCCTTAGATAAGGTGTAAGACACCCATCCTGTCAGCTTACCTCTAGACTTGCGTGCCGAGAACTCAAGGCCGTATGCCCTACCCTGCCCGAAAAGCAGTTTGGGTTCCAGCGCATCGTTGTTCAGCACATTGGCGCCGTCTTTATAGTCTATCTGGCGCTGGGCATATTTAAAGTAGCCCTCTACGCCCAGCTCATACATGTTGTTCTTCAGGTTGCGGAAATAGCCCAGGGTGCCCAGGTCGGCTATCTCCGGCTTTATGATGTTGTTGGTGGCCACCCATTTATCGGTAGGGTTGCTGCTGGTAGAGTTAGAGATAAGGTGCAGCGACTGCGAGTTGCGGGTGTAGGCTGCCTTTACCGATGAGTTCTCCGTAAGCGAATAGCTGGCCGATATGCGTGGTTCGGGGATGATGTAGTGACATACCACATCGCCACTTCCATACTTCAGGGTATCTTTTATATTACCCTTAGCGTCCAGATCGTACATATTTACACCACCAAATACGGTAAACATGCTCAGACGGATGCCGTAGTCCACGGTAAGGCGCGTGGTTGGTTTCCAGGTGTTGGACGCATACAGTGCGTTCTCCCATGTATGGTTATCGGGCTGCGAGTATTGAATGATGTTGCTGCCAGTAATGCTGCCGGGTGTGATGGTATGATAAATGGAGCTAAGCCCGAACTTGATGAAATTCTTAGGGTTGGCATAGTAGCCCACCTCTTCTTTAAAGTTCCAGTCGCGTATCTCGGAGTGTATCCTCAGCGACAGGTTGGTAACGTTGAGGGTGATATTATAATTATAGTCGCTAAAGATGAGTGATGTATTGGAGAATACTTTGTCGTTGATAATGTGGTTCCAGCGCAGGGTGCCGGTAGCATTGCCCCAGTCTATACCAAAGGTAGTGCCCAGTCCCAGCTTGTCTTTACCAAAATAGCCCGACAGGAACAGGCGGTCTTTCTCTGATAGCTTATAGTTGGCCTTGGCATTCAGATCGTAAAAGTATAGGCGCGATTTGTTGATATTGGTATCGTTAGACAGTTTCAGAAACATATCGGCGTAGGTGCGCCTGCCACTTATGAGGAACGAACCTTTATCCTTTACTATAGGTCCCTCCACGCTTAGCTTGGAGGAGATCAGCCCGATACCACCGGCTACATGGTATTCTTTTTCGTTACCATCGTTCATCTTCACATCCATTACCGACGACAGCCTGCCGCCAAACTGGGCCGGTGCGGTACCTTTATATAGGGTCACATCCTTCAGGGCATCAGAGTTGAAGGTGGAAAAGAAGCCCAGCAGGTGCGATGGGTTGTACACAATAGCCTCGTCCAGCAGGATCAGGTTCTGATCGGCACCGCCACCACGTACATAGAAACTGCTTTTGCCATCGCCGGCCGCCTCTACCCCCGGCAGGAACTGCACGATCTTCATTACATCGCGCTCACCAAAGAGCACAGGCAGCGCCTTTATCTCTTGTATGTTTAGCTTGGTCATGCCCATCTGTGCCGACTTAAGCGTGTTACCCTTGCCGCTGATGGTCACCTCTTTCAGCTCTTTTTGCTCGGGGTCCATCAATATGTTCAGTCGCACATTGGCAGAGTCCAGGTCTACGGTGATCTGTTTGGTTTGGAAACTCATGTACCTGAGCGTAAAATTATAATTGCCCTTGGGCAGAGTAAGCGAATAAAAGCCATATTCGTTGCTCACCACCCCTATCGACGGGTCGCTGTCCAGCACCAGGCTGGCCCCTATCAGGGTTTCGCCGGTCTTGCCATCTTTAATGGTACCGCTGAGCGTGTACTTCTGCGCCGTTGCGGAAAGGGTAAGTAAAAGAGCCGCCACAACTAAGGTTAGTCGGGGCAGAAAGCGGAGGTTGATTGCGGTCATAAAAAGATGGAAAACTGTTGATGTATGTTCTTTGGTACGACGAAAGTAAAATTCCCAATGTATATGCCCTGTTAAAATGATACAGTTGTATATACGTGAGGTACGCCAGTGTATAAGACAACCGGCAAAAGCTATACCCCTATGCGTAGCCAAAATATTTTTTCATGGCAGATGACGATCTTTTGTATTGGTTATCAAAGCTCATTTATTCTCCATGTATCAGATTGACGTAATGCACTTGGTATTTGTCGGGATACTGGCTCTCTGATATAGGAACAATACCTATTTTTGCCCGCCTTAACATACAACAACCCATGAGCGTACAACGCAATGCAGCCCTCAAGTTCATCCTTATTACCATCCTGATAGATGTGATCGGGTTCGGCATCATCATTCCGGTATTACCTTCCCTGCTGGAAGAGATAACAGGCGCAGGTCTCGCAAAATCAGCGTCTTATAATAGCTGGCTATTGTTTGCTTATGCCGGTATGCAGTTCCTGTTCTCGCCGCTGCTGGGGGCACTTAGCGATAAGTATGGCCGCAGGCCGGTGCTGTTGTTCAGCCTGCTGGGCCTGGGTATAGATTATATCTTCCAGGCGTTCTCCCCTACGTTGGTGCTATTGTTCATTGGTCGCCTTATAGCCGGTATGGCCGGAGCCAGCTTTACAACAGCTACTGCCTATATAGCCGATATCAGCACGCCCGAGAAGCGTGCACAGAACTTTGGCATGGTAGGTGCAGCCTTTGGCCTTGGCTTTATTGTTGGGCCTGCATTGGGTGGCCTGTTCAGCAAGCTGGGCACTACCATGGGCATGGCGGGTGGCATCAACTGGCACCTGCGTTTGCCATTTATAGCTGCGGCCATATTCAGCCTGCTGAATGTGCTGTATGGTTTCTTTGTATTGCCCGAGTCGCTGGACAAGGAGAAAAGACGCAATATAGACCCCAAAAAGGTGAACCCGGTAAGCGCGTTGAAACACCTGGGACGCTATCCGGTGATTTCCGGCCTGGTGCTGTCCAACTTCCTGCTCTACCTGGCATCGCATGCGGTACAGAGCAACTGGGCATTCTATACCAAGTACAAGTTTAGCTGGGATGAAGGGATGATCGGTTATTCACTGTCTGTGGTAGGGTTATTGGTGGGATTGGTTCAAGGTGGACTTATCAGGTACACCATGCCGAAGCTGGGCGAAAAGAACTCCGTATTCATAGGTTTTGGCCTGTATGCTGTGGCCATGCTGCTGTTTGCCTTTGCCGGCCAGGGCTGGATGATGTTTGCCATACTGATACCCTATTGCCTGGGCGGCATCAGCGGCCCGGCATTGCAGGGCATCATATCTAACCAGGTGCCAGACAACGAGCAGGGCGAACTACAAGGTGCGCTTACCAGCCTGGTGAGCCTTACCTCAATCATAGGGCCGCTGATCATGAATAACCTCTTTGCTGCCTTTACCGGCAAGAATGCACCGTTCATATTCCCGGGCATGCCATTTATTGCAGGTGCTATATTAATAGTAGGATCTATTATCACTGCTGCTCCTTCGCTAAGGCATTTTCATAGAACGAAGAATGAACCAATGGCTGAATAGCTGCATGGCTTAATGGCTCAATTTATCCATCTTGATTTGATAACTTAGCCCCATGCAACCACGCTTTGAGACACTAACCCCAAAACACCTTGCCGGCAGGTGCGCGATCATGTCGTTGCAAAACTTTCGTAATTACGAACTCTGGCGGTATTTTATGAACACCAAACGTGGCATACCTAATACCGTAGGCAGCAACCTATATTCAGTACAGGTATACCCTACCGACTATTTTATAAAGTTTGCTCCTGCAAAAGAGTTTGAGCAATGGGCAGCTATAGAGGTCAGCAGTTTCAACGGACTACCCGATGATTATGCCCGCATGACCTTACCCGGTGGCTTGTACGCGGTGTTTACACATAAAGGACCTGCCTCTACAGGTACGCAGACACTGGCCTATATCTTTAACGAATGGTTACCTGCTTCTGATCACGTTCTTGATGACCGGCCACACTTTGAACTGATGGACCACCGCTACAAAAACGAAAGCCCCGACAGCGAGGAAGAAATTTGGGTACCGGTGCAATTGAAGCAATAGTGTGGTATTTTAACGATACAGCTTCAGTGATAATGAATGCCTCGCAGGGACATGCAGGCACTTATCCTGAGATCGGACCGTATTATTTTGGAAATATAATAACATAGTTATTAGAAAATCCACATCTGTATTATATTCGCCCCCATACATGAGCTACTATATGGTGCCTGGTAAATAACCAGGCACCAGGATATTTTCTCAGGATCATACAAAATGTAACAACGTCAAAGTGCAGGATACAAATGACATATCGCTGGTAGAGGCCCGGTTAAAAAAGGCTAACCGGGAACTAACCGTTCTCAACCAGGTAAACGATATCATCATCAGGGCGAATGATGAGCACGATCTGTACTGCGAGATATGCGCTTGTATCACCGGCTCGGGCGGTTACCGGCTTGCATGGATATGCCATAAACCAGCTGATGATGCAGCCAGCAAACTGATATTGCCGCTATGTGCTACAGGCGAAGTGGCTTACCTGAAAGATATTAAGATAGATCTTAATGATCCCGGGTTATCGCGCGGGCCTACCGGCACGGTGCTGAATACCCAGGAAACCGTTATAACGAATAATATAACCTCTGTCTCTACCTATAAGCCCTGGCTGGAGAGAGCACAGGCCCTTGGCATTGCTGCATCTATCGTGCTCCCGTTGGAACTGGGCAATGATCAGTACGGTGCTATCAATATTTACTCTGAGTATACCGATGCCTTTGATGAACATGAGGCCATGATACTTGACCGCGTAGCCAAAAATCTGTCGCTGGCGGTCAGGAACATCAGGATAGCATTGGAACGGGAACGTAATAAATACCTGCTGAACGAGCGGGTAAAGGAACTGACGACCATACATAAGGTCAACAGGCTATTGCAGGCTGACCATCCATCAGAAAGTGTTTTTGCTGATGTTGTGCATATTCTTCCATCAGGTTGGCAATACCCGGCATTTTGTGCAGCAAGGATAGTAATAGGAGACCAGACATACCAAACAGCTAATTACGTTACTTCAACAATAAGGCAAGAGGCCACTTTCTCCCTTGTTGATGGACGGGATGGCGCGATAGAAATAGTGTATTTGCCGGGGGCACCGGCTAACCCCGACATGCCTTTTTTAACGGAAGAGTATGATTTGCTGGCAACAATAGCAGAGACCATCAGCACCTATTGCAATAAGGAGTTACAGCATAAAGCGATCATCCAATCTGAGACATACCTCAGAAATTCTTTTCAATATGCAGCTATTGGCAAAGCCTTCACGTCGATGACCGGCCAGTATTTCAAGGTAAATGATGCTCTTTGTGAGATGCTTGGCTACAGCGAGAAGGAGTTGCTGAATATGACCTATGCCCAAATAACCATTCCCGAAGACCAGGAACAAGACAGGACCATCGTATCAACGCTTGTTGCCGGGCATCAGCCATACTACAGGACAGAAAAGAGGTACCGTCATAAGGATGGAAGCATCGTTTGGGCGAATCTGAACACCACCCTGATAAGAGATGAAGCAGGTGTTCCGTTGTATTTTATCACTCAGATAGAGAACATTTCGGAGCGCAAGCGTGCCGAGGCGTCACTTATACAGTCGGAGGCCAACCTGAGGACCATCTTCGATAATACCGAGGTGGGCTATCTATTGTTAGATAATACCTACACTATAATTGCTTTTAACAACGCTTATTACACAGGCTTTGCAGCTGAAAGAGACCTTCAGCTGAAGACCGGCACTAATTACCTGGAGCTATTACCTGCGGAAAGGAAACTAATAGCCAGGGACCACTTTGATAGTGTCGTCACATCGCGGCAAACATTGGAGTACGAAATGCAATTCAGGCCAGATGCAGCAGGTAATTATTACCGGGTAAACGTTGTGCCGGTGTTCAATAATAAGGAGATACTGGGCATATGTATCTCAGCCATAGATATTACTACCAGTAAGCGACTTGAGCGTGAGCGCCAATCGATGATAGAAGACCTGTTACAAAAGAACAGCGACCTGCAACAATTTACCTATATTGTTTCTCACAACATCCGTGGACCGTTATCTACCATACTTGGCCTTAATAATATCATAGACGACAATATGTCTGCAGACGACCTGCGGTTTTACATTGATGGTATGAAACGCAGTTCTGAAAACCTGGACACGGTGATACGGGATCTGCATCTTATCCTGCAGGTAAAAAAAGGATTAACGGTATCGAAAGAACCGACAGACCTGGATGAACTGATCAATGAAGTAGTGACGGGTATCTTCCCGACCGGTGCTGCCGGCAAACTGATCATCAATAAAGATCTGGCAGAAGTACCGAAGATCAGCACTTCGCGGGCTTACCTGAAGAATATCTGCCATAACCTGGTAACCAACAGTATCAAATTTGTTACACCGGGACAGCTGCCTGAGATATACATCCGCTCCTATTACGTCAACGGAAAAGTAGCCATCAGTTTTACAGACAATGGCATAGGCATAGACCTGCACAAAAATGGCGATAAGATATTTATGCTCTACCAGCGCTTTCAGACGACAGTGGAAGGCAAAGGATTTGGCTTATTCATGGCCAAAACCCAGGCCGAGGCGCTGAATGGCGCAATTGATGTGCGCAGTGAACCGGGCAAAGGTGCAACATTTACAGTATATCTACCTGCATAGCCTGTTATGATGCCATTGCGCGCTGATGCTCCAACTTCTCATATTCATGCAGGCTGCCGGCCATCATCAGGTCGATGCCCTTTTTGTTGATAAGCGGATCACCGGAAAGATTGTGGGCAAACTTATTAGCGATGAGGAATGACTTGATGTTATCGGTATAAAGATTGGTAGGCATATTGCGCAACTCCGGCCTTTCTCCCTGCAACGACCTGATGCATTTCTGTACTTGCACTACCTCATTCAGTTGAAAATTAGGCAGTATCTTTTCCAACAATTGACGTTCTTCTATGCCAAGGTAATATTTTACCGGATCAGTTTGTATAGCACTATCCAATACGGGGCTGGCGTCTTTAAGGTTTTTAACAAAGGCCATAGAGTCCAGCTGGTATTCATTCAGCGGCTTTTCCATAAAACCGCAGATCATATCATTGTTCCAGGCTCTTTCTCTGTCGCGTGTATCTATAGATGAGGTCAGGATGTAAATATCCAACTGAGCTTTTATGCGCTTATCCATTTCCTCGAATTGTTCCAGGAATTCCCATCCATTCATGAATGGCATGTTCAGATCCAGCAATAGTATTGTTGGCCGGGCAACCTGCCCACTATACGTGTTCCTAATATGCGATAATGCCTGCTCCGGTTCGGTAAAACTGATCACCTCTGCTTTGGGACGAAATTTGTTAATAGAGATGGTACACAAACGATTGTGAAAACCGTCATCGTCGATAATGATATAAGTAATAGCCTGATCCATACGCCGCTTTTTATTTTGCTATTGCAAATAATTTGTTAACAACAAAGATATGTAGCCAACACCAATTATGCAACACAAAAAGCAGAAAGGCCACCCTTGCCGGGTGGCTTTTCACACATTAACCGATCATCACTTACTTAGTTGTAGTTTCAGTTTTGGTCTCTTTAACATGTGTGCTCTTTTTACCGTTGTAGTGCTTCTTTTTGCTGAAGGTGTTGTGCACTTTCTGAGGAACAGTAGATGTTTTCTTTACCGTTTTCTCGTCCTTTACAACCTGCGTGTGGGTTGTCTTGTCTTTGTCTTGGGCGGTGACTACCGATGCTGTAAGCAATGCGGCGGCACACAATAATACCAGGTTTTTCATTGATGATTATTTTTTTGCTATTACTTTAAATACCGTGCCACAGCGCATTGAAGCCGTAATCGTGTAATTTTGTATCATTACACCAGTATGCAAGAAACAGTCTCGTTCCCATCGGGCGATGTACATTTTTACAGCGGCCCAGTGCAGATAGCTGCCATATACAGTGGTCGGGACGTCATACTGCTTACTGATGAGCATGTAGCCGCGGCGCTACCGCACCTTTTTGAAGGGCGCAAAACCATTATCATACCAGCCGGCGAACAACACAAACACCTGCAGACCATAGAATATATCTGCAAACAGTTATTAGAGCTGGAAGCGACGCGTGCATCTGTATTAATAGGTGTAGGCGGCGGTGTGGTAACTGATATTGCCGGGTTTGTTGCAGCCACCTATATGCGGGGTATTGCGTTTGGCTTCGCACCCACATCGGTACTGGCCATGGTAGATGCTGCGATAGGCGGCAAAAATGGTGTGAACATTGGCCTGCATAAAAACATCACAGGCACCATCGTACAGCCTGATAGTATCAGCCTGGATGTATCGCTGCTCAGCACACTGCCGGCAACTGAATGGAGCAATGGCTTTGCTGAGGTGATCAAGTACGCCTGCCTGTTTGACAAGCCATTATTTGATGAACTGGGTAAGCATGATATAACCTACTACAGGAACAATACCACTGCCATGCAGCAAATAATAGAGACCTGTGTAGGCTGGAAGAATAAAATAGTAATAGCCGACGAACATGAAAAAGCAGAGCGTAAGTTGCTGAACTTCGGGCATACGGCCGCTCATGCTATTGAGAACCTCTACGATCTGCCGCACGGACAGGCAGTAGCTATAGGGATGATGGTGGCTATGCAACTATCGGAAGAAGTGCTGGGTATGGACCATAGCCATACCGAGGCATTACGATCTATATTGCAACAATATGATCTGCCGGTAGCATACGACATCGATGTGCCGCGGGCCATGGAGATCCTGAAGATGGACAAGAAGCGGGCATCGGGCAACATAGACTACATATTACTCCACGACATTGGCCATGCTGTTATTCAGCCGCTTCCTTTTACCACCATAGAAAACGCCTTACACCAATGCGGGTAACTGTATATCCCGGTAATATTAATGGCGCAGCCGTTGCACCATCGTCCAAAAGCATGACGCAAAGGGCCTATGCGGCTGCATTGCTGCATCATGGCACTACCATCATCAGCAATGCCGGAGATAGCAACGATGAACTGGCCGCACTTGATGCCATACAAGCACTGGGGGCTACCATTAAACAAAGAACGCGGGGTAAAATAGAAATATCCAGTACCGGTGTAGTACCAATAACGGATACAGTAAACGTGGGCGAAAGCGGCCTGGCAGCCCGGCTGTTCATCCCTATTGCAGCAGTATCAGACCAGCGGCTGACCATTACCGGGGAAGATACTTTATTGAAACGACCACTTACGGGTGTAGAGCAATCGCTTAAAGCACTAGGCGCTAAACTTCTGAATTTCAATGGGTTTATCCCTATTTCTATACAAGGTCCGGTGGTACCCGATAATATAACGGTTGACGCTTCGGGGGGATCACAACTGGTGAGCGGGTTGTTGTTTGCGCTGAGTTATGCGGCACAGCAGCCTATTACACTGACCGTGCAAAAATTAACCAGCAAGCCCTATATAGATATGACGCTGGCCGTATTAGCCCAATGCGGACGGCCAATAACGCACAAACAATACAAAGAGTTTGATATAGACCCAGTAGCCTTTACAGTTCCCGAACAAGTGACCATAAATGTGGAGGGCGATTGGAGCGGCGCTGCCAACCTGCTGGTGGCCGGTGCCATTGCCGGCGATGTTATTGTCAATAACCTGGACATACATTCGCAGCAGGCCGACAGGGCCATCTACGATATATTGCACAATGCCGGAGCTGATATTGCTGTGTCGGGATCATCCATACAAGTGAAAAACTCCAGGCTCAACGGTTTTGAGTACGATGCTACAGACTCGCCCGACCTCTTCCCCATCCTGGCCGTACTGGCAGCCAATTGCATGGGTGACAGCAGGATAACCGGCGTGCATCGCCTGTTTGCCAAGGAGAGCAACCGTGCAGAAAGCATATCGGAAATGCTGGAAGGATTTGATGTGCCTTTTTCTATTGAAGACGATACGCTGTGCATAGAAGGTGTGCAAAAGCTGCGCGGCACGGTTATAGATGGTTATGCCGACCATAGGATAGTGATGGCTGCTGCTGTAGGCGCACTTAATGCATCGGGGCAGGTAGACATAAACGGAGCAGAGGCTGTAAACAAATCGTACCCCGGCTTCTTTAACACATTATCTTTGCTGGGCGTAAACACAACAGCCGGCCGATGAATACATTTGGTACTATTTTCAGGTTAAGCATTTTTGGCGAATCACACGGATCATTGGTAGGGGTAACCATAGACGGTGTTCCTGCAGGTATCAGCCTGTCGGCCAACGACCTGCTACCTGACCTTGAGCGCCGCAAAGCCGGTGCAGCAGGTACTACCCCACGTAAGGAGGAAGATATGCCCAACCTGGCTACCGGTGTTTTTAACGATACCACTACGGGTGCTCCGCTCACTGTGTTGTTTCAGAACAACAATACCCGCTCCGGCGATTACGAAGCTCTACGGGCTACACCACGCCCCGGCCATGCCGACTTTGTGCTGGATAGGAAGTTCAATGGTTTTAATGACTATAGAGGTGGCGGTCATTCATCGGGCAGGCTTACTGTTGCATTAGTAGCGGCAGGAATGATAGCGAAAAAGGTACTTAAGGGCATGACCGTTGAAGCCAGGCTGATAGAAGCCGGTGGCAATACGGATATTGAAGCGGCCATAGCAAAGGCTGTAGCCGACCAGGACAGCATTGGCGGTATTGTAGAATGCCGGGTAAATGGACTGCCTGTAGGGCTGGGCGAACCGTTCTTTAACTCTATAGAATCGACCATTGCGCATATGGCTTTTTCTATCCCTGCTATTAAGGGTATAGAATTTGGCAGCGGGTTTGCAGCAGCTAAAATGACCGGCAGCACACACAACGACGCTATAATTGATGAGGCAGGGAACACCGCTACCAACCATGCGGGTGGTATCAATGGCGGCATCACTAACGGTAACGAACTGGTGTTCCGCATAGCGGTGAAGCCTACCAGCAGCACGCCGAAAGAACAACATACCTGGAACAAAACTACCCAAAGCGTGGAGCAGTTTACCGTAAAGGGGCGCCACGATCTGTGCATAGCCCTGCGTGTACCGGTGGTTGCCGAGGCTGCGGCTGCTATAGCCCTGGCCGATGCACTGCTGATGCACAATGCCACCAGCACACATCGCTAAACAGTTAAATATAACCAAAAAGCAACTAATTTTTAGCCGGTTATGCCACGCACATGGCTGTTACTCCGTAACTTGCCACACTGTTTAAGGTATTACTACACACAATAGATGAAGCATACTATACTTTTCCTCATATCTGCTACCCTCAGCACATTTGCTTTTGCACAACGCCAGGCCATCCGTGCACCACATATTATAGCCCCGGCTGCAGCACGTACCACCACCGCCGGCGATACAACAGCACTCACCAACATTGGTTCCGGTGATACGCTGACCATGTATAGCTACCCGGGCGGCGGCTATGTTACCGGCCCAAATGTGTATGATGATATGGGGTTTGCTGAACGTTATACCACCACCAGCGGCACATCTGCCGTGATCATTGGTGTTATGACGCATTTCGGAGGTACGGTTAATCCTGCGTCTACGCAATCTGTGAACCTGAAGATATGGTCGCCAACAGCACAGGCAGCCATTACAGGCTCACTCGCCTACCGTGATCTGCCATACCAGGGACAGGATACCGTTACCGTGCCGGTTACACACCTGGGCATAGGCACAACAGTGGATACTGTTAAGTCATTCTTCTTTCCGCGCCGTACAGATACCGTGCAAGGGTCTTTTTATGTAGGTTATGATATGAATTATCATTTCTCAACGCTGAATGGCGATACCATTGGCCTGTACTCCACACTCGATGGCAACAGGAGCTCAAGCCCATACAGCATTGTGATGAGCACCGGCCTGGGCGAATCTACCGATACTACCTACGACACAGTTATCAATGTACAGAACGCTACGCTGTGGTCGGATAACGTGTGGCATGATAACTTTACCGCTAACGATACCCTCTTTAACAACCTGGCGATATTCCCGATAGTTGTATTGGGTAACCCTACAGGTGTGGGTGGTGTTGTGCGCAACGGGCTTACTTTCTTCGGCAATTACCCTAATCCTGCGAATGATTTAACCAATATCCGTTACAGCCTGGATAAGCAAGCTACTGTTACGCTCACTTTGATGGATATGCAGGGTCGTGTATTGCAAAGCCAGTCTATGGCCGGACAAACCGCAGGAGAGCATACTGTGCAGCTTTCCACTGCCCAACTGTTGCAGGGTAATTACCTGTGTAGCATCATCACATCCAATGGCGACGCTATAGCCACCAGGATCACCGTTGCCCGCTAATACAGCACCTTAAAAAGACACATCCTTTTCCTGAATGCGTGGTATCTTTATATACCTGCACAAAAGGTTATTCATGCACCAATACGAGGTATTCGTCTTCATCATATGTCTTGCTGCGGCATTTTCCTATATCAATCATAGGTTCATCCGCTGGACGCCTACCATCGGTATCATGTCCTTATCGCTGGGTGCATCGGTGGTGTTGGTAGTCTCTGCAAAGGCATTCCCGGAACATTCAAGTGCGCTGATCTCTATTATTACCTCTATCGACTTCCACAGGTTACTGATAGACGGTATGCTGGGCTTTATGTTGTTCGCAGGGTCTATACACATAAAAGCAGGCGAACTAAAGAACGAACTGGTACCCATAATAGCGTTATCAACTGTAGGTGTGGTGATATCCACCTTTTTCATTGGCAGCCTGTTGTATCTGTTGCTTGGCCTTTTCCACTTAGATATTGCCTATATCCATTGCCTGCTGTTTGCTGCGCTTATATCCCCTACTGACCCCATTGCGGTATTATCTATACTGAAACAAGCCGGCCTGAAAAAGTCTATGGAACTGAAAATAGCCGGAGAGTCGTTATTTAACGATGGTGTGGCCGTTGTTGTTTTCCTTACCATACTCGAGGTGTCACAGAAAGGGCCAGGCAATTTTTCCGGCACTGATGTAGCCTTGCTGTTACTACGCGAGGCCGGCGGCGGATTGCTGTTTGGCGCACTGCTGGGCTATGCAGGCTACTACCTGGTACGATCTATAGATAAGTATGAGATAGAGGTGCTGATCAGCATTGCCCTGGTAATGGGCGGCTATATGGTGGCTAATAAGATAGGCACATCGGGACCGCTGGCTATGGTGGTTGCCGGCATTATTACAGGCAATAAGGGTCGTGGCGATACATTATCGGAAAGCAACAGGTACCATTTCAACAAATTCTGGGAACTGGTAGACGAGGTGCTGAACGCCGTACTGTTCCTGCTGATGGGCTTTGAGATGGTAGTGGTAAAGCTGAATGGTCTTATAGTGGTCATTGCCATCACATGCGTACTCCTGGTGCTACTGGCCAGGTGGGTGTCTGTGGCTTTGCCCGTATTGGTATTAAAGGCCCGCATGAAGTTTGAACGCCATGCCATAGCCATCCTCACCTGGGGCGGGCTGAGAGGCGGGTTGTCGATAGCGCTTGCACTTTCCTTACCCGCTGGCAATTATAAAGACCTGTTCGTATCCATCACCTATACCATCGTTATCTTCTCCATCATTGTACAAGGGCTTACCATCGGCCCGGTGTATAAGCGGCTAACACAGTCTAAATGATCAGCCCTTCTTGTTGAGCACCACCTTATCGTATGCTGCTCCACTATTGAACATCCTGGCCATTTTCTGGTAGTCGGCAAACAAGGCCGGCGCGTAGCGACCACTTTTTACCGTGTACACCGATACGATACGTAGCTCGTTACCCTTAGTGAAGCTGGCTTTGGAATGGAAAGACCCAAATGGGTGCTCTACATCTATATCTTTCGCAACCTTCTCCGCATCAAAAGTACCGGATAGCGTGATCGTGGTGGTATCTGCCACCTGGTAAGTAGTTTGCAGGCGGAACGAATCTACCCGAGGGGCAGTGCTTTCAGAAACGGCTGCTACACCGCCGAATATTCTTGGCGAAAAGAACATCCTGCTGCCGGCCTTAGATATGTTACCGCTGCCGCTAAACGTTATCTGCTCATTTAAATAAGGGATATTATCGCCGGCAACGCGATTGGTTACCGAATAATCACCTACACTATAAGTGGCCAGCTGGAGTTTAGCGTTAAAATAATCTGACACCTCTTTTTTAGTATCGTACAGCACATGATTTTCCATATCCCACCAATACCCTGAGTAAATTGCGTTCACCGTCCCGTTCCATTCACCCTTTTCATTTATAGTGATATTGGCAGACCTTGATATCCTGTTTTGTGTAGCGGCATAGGCCGGTGTTCTGGCCACTATACCACCATTATCTGTCAGCATCAGCACTTTACGATTGCTGGTAAATGCTGCAAGGTAACCTGCCGGGTCATGCTTCGAGGTGCAATCGAGCCACAAGGTGTCTTTGGGCAGTGGCACACACAATATCATATGGTTAAAGGCATGATACGGGTGATCGTCATCCATGGTTCGGGCAGGGATCACATCGCCTTCTACCAATACCAGGTTCGACACAATACCAGTCTCTTTCAGCAGCGCCTTCATATAATTGGCCAGCCCCTTACAATCACCATATCCCTTTTCAGCCACCTTACCCGCTTCCATTGCCTGCCAACCGCCAATACCCAACATAATATTTACATACCGCGTGTTCTGCTGCAGGTATCGATACAGCACTGCCACTTTACTATGGGCAGATGTACAGGTATCCGTAAACGCATGCACCATCTTCACTGTGCCGTCGGGTAACTTATCCCGGTCAGCATTCACTTTATATACAAAAGTGCCCCAGTCTTTCCAGGTGGTGAGGTTGCCGGTGTACTCACCTAAAACCACCTGGTCGCAAGTAAGCTGCATACACGGTAGATATCCCTTTTCCACATCAGAGAACATATCCCATCTGTCGCGCACTTTCAGGTCCTTCACTGTAGCCTTAATGGTTACGCCGTCTTCCGCTTTATTTTCTGTAGGCGTAATACTTGACTGCACCATACGGTAGTTCACCTTTATACCCGGTACACTTGTCACCCTTATATCTGCTTTTTCTACGCTGCAATCATATCCCGGCTGCGGATACCACGCCGGCACCAGGAAGGTGGTCTTGTAGTCTTTCTCTATCTTATAAACCACTGTATACGGGTACTCTTTAAAACCAAAGTCGTATGATGTAGTTCTTATTTCATCGAAAAAAGCATCGGTCGTATAGCTGCTTTCTACCAGTTGTGCTTTCTTTAGCCTGCCCCGGTTCTCATTGTTCTTATCGTATAACCAGGCCTGCACGCCCGTTATCTTCCGGTGCCTGTCATGGCTTTCTTCCAACCGGGCAAAGCGGTCACCGTGTTCGTTCAGTATAGTTATGGCATACCATTCTGTTACATGCACCTCATCAGCCGCCTGGATGTCTATAATGGTATGCGCATCCCGCACAATGGCATCAGCACCTTTCAGCAACTCGGGGTTTATCTTGCTAAGCGTATAGTCGTGTTTGGTCTGCTCCTCTTTATGCCGCACCACGCGCTCATCATCCTGGGCCATCGCTACGCGGGTGGCCATCGTTGCCGCAGCTATTAGTAAAAACCTGATTTTCATAGATCGATCATTTATGCTTTTTCAATACCAATACCTGGTTGTTGTCCTCTATTACCTTTTCAAAAAACTCCCTGATGACGGGGTAATCGGCAACATCGAAATAGGTATGATTAATGGCTATGTTTGCGCTTACTGTAAGGGTATGCAGTTCGGGTATGTAAGATGAGGCACTCTTGTACGTCATGGCACCTGAGTCAAAGTTGATAATGGCAGGTGGTAATAAGGTGTCTGGTTCCAACCCCGGTGGCAGCACCACCGATAGGTAATAAGACTGCTCCGATCTGAACGGGAATTCTATCGGTACAATCCGCGTAGCCGCCTTCAGCGGGTTTTTGCTGTAAAACTTAACAAAATTCGAATTCATATAAATAGTGGTTGCCCG
The DNA here is from genome assembly GCA_947455215.1 of Chitinophagaceae bacterium. Classification (GTDB taxonomy): domain Bacteria; phylum Bacteroidota; class Bacteroidia; order Chitinophagales; family Chitinophagaceae; genus Flavipsychrobacter. The sequence goes on along the minus strand of CANGNA010000035.1, from coordinate 7,350 downwards.
CTTATCGAATTCTATGGTACCACTGAATTTCATTACAATATTGGTATCGGGGTTGTCTACGTTGTCTATCGACTCTTTAGTGATCTCTATGCCCTCCGGCAGCCCTCGTTTAAATTCGGCAATATCCTTTTTACGGGCTTCCTTATCATCAGCCCAATACTTACGCATGCCCATAGATTGTATCAACCCGGCTTTGTGCAGCACTTCTATCTTTGCGGTCGAATCAGTAAAGTCGAACAGCTTTATGCTATAGATGTCCTTATTTTTCAACATATCAGGCTCCAGGTCCACACCCATGCCACCATCCGGTTGCAGCAACCAGGAATACCCGTTATAGCAATAGGGCGGAAACATCCCTACGCAGTTATTCTTGTTTGATGCATCGAGTAAAAGACTGCCCTCAGCCAGCTTTACCACGCACCCCAGGTAATCTATACGGTCTACTACCGGTAATACTTTATTAGGCGAGACATCATCTGTCGTGCTCATGATTATCGGAGACGCATCCAGCCCCGCCCGCACCAGCAGCGCGGTAAGCAGCGCATTGATATCATCAATGTTACCCTTGCCGTTTCTCCATATGTCCTTTATACGCAGCTCCCTATAACCCTGGTAAGCATAGTGCTTTTCCGTACATTCAAAAGAACTCCGCACATAACGGAATATGGCCAGTGCTTTTGCTTTGTCGTCCATAGCCGGTTTCAGCAGGGAGTCCAGTACCACATCAAAAAAAGCATGCTGCGCGGTTATCTCCCGGCCCAGTCCATATTCTTTCCATATGGTCTTATTCAGTTGCGGCCAGGAATTGTCGAAATGCTGCGGGAATGTAGACACCTTGATACCCGTTATCTGCATTTCCAGGCGCTCCTTATTATTCTCGGCATTCACCACCAGCGGTTCTTCTTTATAACCGGCTATATTATGCCGCACCCAAAAACTTTTATTACCTGCCTCAGAAATGGAACTGACAAATGCCAATGAATCTGTACCTCTTTCTGCATCCTCTTCCGACCGGTAGTCCCTTGCTTTGTTCTGCAGGTGCGCTATGGAAGTGAATTCGATGTACTTAGGATAAGTGATGCTGTATACACTGGTCAGCTTTGGATATTTCCCTTGTACATGCCACCTGTAGAGCGAAGTCAATACCTCCACGTGCTCCTCGTATGAATAATCAATGATAGCACCCACCTTCACCGACGGCATAGAAAAGGTTACCATGTCGTACTCGCTATTGATGCTCTTCCGCAGCAGGTCGCCTTTACCTATCTGGGCGGTCACCACTTTATCACCTTCCATGTTGTAGGTAGTGCCATGGGCTTCGCTGATGTAACTGGCATTGTTATTTTGCGGATAATATATACGTACACTGCCTTCATCCAGGGCATCCTCCTTCAATATCTTCATCACCCGCCTTAGCGCTCTTCTGCGCACAAAATGATTGTCTACTAATTCAATATTGAAAGATTCATGTTCATACAGCACCACCGCACTTGCGTCGGGGTCTATACTATAACTTTTGGCCTTTAAGTTGCGAAGCAGGAATGCTTCATCAACAACATCTTTAGCAGTAGCTGAAAAAACAAGGAAACTGCAAAGCAGCAGCACGTAGTGCATTGGTTTACACCTCATAATAAAGGGAGTGGTTTTTACGTGGCTAAAATAATACAATTGGCTGAATTATAATAGCGTCTGTGCCCAGCAAACATCCACTGTGTGGACCGCAATTCGTAATTTGGCCAATACAAAACCACTGAATATGAAACATCTGCTAACAATAGCGATCACTATTATGTTACTTCCCATTGCTTACGCCGGCGACAGGAAGACGTGCATCCATCATGGCCCGGGAGAGGATATATATAAGCACTACAAAGGCACCATAGGCACCCACCAGGTACTGCTCGATCTGCGCTACGGCTATTGTGGCAGCAGCAACTATGGCGGTAGCTATATACACGACCTGACAACAGGAACTACCACAAGATTGATCATCAGCGAGCCGGCATCCTTTGCCCATAATATGGAGCTGACAGGGACAGAAAGCAGGATAGAAGACTATTGGTGGATAATATGGATACATCGCCGCAATGGAGATTTACTATAGATCATGATCGCCTGAAAGGTCAGCGGGTCTCGGCCGACAAGAAGGTTAAAACAAGCATTGATCTGGCGGAAGACCAGGCAGCGACGGCCTTTCAGATGGTCACCTTCACCGATTCTGCTAAAACAATGAGACCCGGCAAGCCCATGTTCACCGCCTACTACGACCATATAGGTGTAAGCTCCTCAACAATTGTAAATGAAGCAATTATGACAGTGGCCAATGGTAAGGCCTTAGGTGCATCCAACATGGAAGATCTACCGTCGGCACTGGCCCAGAAGGCCTACACAGATTTTAAGACCATGTACGAATCACTACCGGCAGACACCAGCGATGCCCGCTGGAAAAGACATACCCACTACTATGCAACGCTTTTATTCCCGGTGTATAACGACAAAGGCATCGTGGCATTGGAATACAGGGACCATAACGACAACTACAGCATGATCAACATTGATGTACAGACCGGGCGCCCATTAACGCACGCAGCTGTATTTGGCAAGAACGATGAAAAATTACTGGCTATGGTACGCGAAGAATATCAAAAACATCCCGATAAAGGGCTCGCTGTAGACTCGCTTAGCCATACCAACGACTTTATGCTGGTGGCCGGCGGCGTTATATTCCGCTACAGTTATACAGATCAATATCATAGGGACAGGAACGTTTTCTTACCCTACAAGCAACTACTGCCACTATTAGCCACAGACTTTAAAAAGCGCATGGGTTTATAATAACAACGGCACGGGTGATACCGTGCCGTTGAAGTACTTAAAAACCTTTGGCCAGCAATTCGTCCAGGCGCTCATGCCCTTCGCGCACACCACGCTCCATGCCCGACTGTATCATCCCATCCCTATCGGCTACCGACTGGAATACGGACTGAATAGTGATACGCGTGCGGCCGCCGGGCAGTTCCTCAAAACGGGCAGTTTCTAAAGAGGTATGACCCTTTTCCGGCAATCCCTCAAACTCAAATGTCTGTATCGTCCGTTCAGGCGCGGTCACTTCGTGAAACACACCATGAAAGCCATAGGCGTTGCCGTTGGGGTCTGTATGTATATAGCGGTAATGGCCATTACTCCGGCAATCAAACTTATCTACCGTCATAGTAAGGCCACGCGGGCCAAGCCACTGCACCATCAATTCCGGCTCAGAACATGCCCTGAACACCAGGTGACGCGGTGCATCAAATTCGCGGATGATGAATAATTCCTGTTTGCCGGGTTCGGCAATGATCTTTGTCTGGTTCATTATTGTTTGTTTTTATGGTGATCAGTTATTAGTTGCCATCAAATGCACGCTGCAGTGTGGCAATGTCCATCTTTTCCATTTTCAGCATGGCCTGCATAGCACGGTCGGCCTTTTCCCTGTTGGGGTTGCCGATGAGTGAACCCAATATAGAAGGCACTATCTGCCACGACACGCCAAACTTATCTTCCAGCCAGCCGCAGCGCGATGGTTTGCCGCCGTCGGCCAGCAGTGCCGCCCACTTCTGGTCTATCTCCTGCTGCGTTTCGCAGTTCACAGATAAAGAGAAAGCAGGCGTTTGTTTGTAATGTGGTCCGCCGTTGAACAGGATTAGCACCTGGCCATCTATATCTACCGTGGCCGACATGTGGTTGGATGACAGTATTTTTGTGTTGCTGAAAACAGAAGCATACAGCTTGGCGGCTTCTTCTACCCCGTCGTTGTACCAGAGAAATGGTGTTACTTTTTGCATGTGTTGGTGTTTTATTGTGAGTGAATGATTACTTGGTCTTCTTTTTTGTCGTTGCAGGGGTGTCTTTGTTTTCCGCTGCTTTCATCACTGCCAGCAAACCATCCAGCCGGCTGAATTTCTCTTCCCAAAGCTGCCGGTACTGCTCTACCCACTGCGCTACCTCACGCAGCGGCGCTGCCTTTACCTCGCAATAGCGTTCCCGGCCTTGCTTGGTCACCCCTATCAGGCCGCACTCTATCAGTATCTTGATGTGCTGCGATATGGCAGGTCTGCTTACGTCAAACTTATCCGCTATGGCATTCAGGTTCATCTGCTCATGCGCTATCAGGTTGATGATCTCCCTGCGGGTAGGATCGGCTATGGCCTGGAATACATCTCTTCTCATTGCTGTTATGTAAGTAATTGCTTACAAATTTATGCGTAAGTATTTACTTACGCAAATTTATTTAGACAAAATGCGTTTACGTGCCATAAAAAGCCAAAAAAAACGCGATGGCTGTATGCCACCGCGTCTTATCATTTACGTAAGCCATTAAAGACTTACTACTCTTTACTTACAACTATGAAAAAGCATTGATACCTGTTACATCCATACCGGTGATGAGCAGGTGGATATCGTGCGTACCCTCATAGGTAACAACTGATTCCATGTTCATCATGTGGCGCATAATGCTGAATTCGCCGGTGATACCCATACCACCCAGCATCTGGCGAGCCTCACGGCTCACCTTCAGTGCTATGTCGCAGCTATTGCGCTTGGCCATAGATATCTGTGCCGGTGTTGCGCGGTCTTCGTTGCGCAGCACACCTACACGCCAGTTCAGCAATTGGCTCTTGGTGATCTCTGTGATCATCTCAGCCAGTTTCTTCTGCGTTAGCTGGAAGCCTGCAATAGGCTTGCCGAACTGTATGCGCTGCTTGCTATAGCGCAGAGCAGTGTCGTAGCAGTCCATAGCCACACCCAGTGCACCCCATGCTATACCAAAGCGTGCGCTCGACAGGCAAGACAATGGGCCCTTCAGGCCCTTGATATGCGGGAAGATATTTTCCTTAGGTACTTTTACGTTGTCGAACACCAGCTCACCGGTTGCGGATGCACGCAGGCTCCACTTGCCGTGTGTTTCAGGCGTTGTAAAGCCTTCCATGCCGCGCTCTACCACCAGGCCCTGTATCTCGCCGGCTTCGTTCTTAGCCCAAACAACGGCTATATCAGCAAATGGCGCGTTAGATATCCACATCTTGGCACCGTTCAGTATCACGTGATCACCTGCATCTTTAAAGTTGGTGGTCATACCTGCGGGGTTAGAACCATGGTCTGGCTCTGTAAGGCCGAAGCAACCCATCAGTTCGCCGGTAGCCAGGCGTGGCAGCCACTTCATCTTCTGCTCTTCGCTCGCGTACTTATAGATAGGGAACATTACCAGTGAGCCCTGTACAGACGCGGTAGAACGGATGCCAGAATCGCAGCGCTCCAGTTCCTGCATCATGATACCATAAGATATATAGTCGAGTCCCGCACCACCATACTTAGTTGGTATGAACGGTCCAAAGCAACCTACTTCACCCAGGCCCTTGATCAGGTGCTTAGGGAATGCAGCACGCTGTGCGTAGTCTTCTATTATCGGCGATATTTCTTTCTTCACGAACGCCCTTACCGTATCGCGGATCAGCTTTTGCTCGTCTGTCAAAAGTTCATCCATTAGGTAATAATCGGGGTGCTGATAAACGTCTTTTTCCATATTTTGTTAAAGTTAAGATCAATTTGCCGCGCAAAGGTAGCATTTTTGGCATATTGGATTAAATTTGTGTCAGAATTTGTGACGGTTTAATAATACAACGCCAATCAATAAGGTTATTAATAATATTTATAAGTGGATATAAATCAATACCACCTTGCTTTTGAACCTTTTTACGCCTGGTTTGTCTGTTAAATACGCTATGATATGAAGTTTGTGGAACGTATTTTGTGCGAAATATCTTAGGAAATATTTTGTTATCAAAGCAAACGTTTTTGCAGCTTTCTGCGTTATTTATTAGTGTAATTTAAAAAATTTAAGAAAAATATGAGGCAGCTTAAAATTGCCACCCAGATTACTAACAGGGATTCACAAGCGGTTGAAAAGTACTTACAGGAGATCAGTAAGATCTCTATGATCACTCCCGAGGAAGAGACCACCCTCGCCCAGAAGATACACATGGGCGATCAGCGCGCTTTGGAAAAACTGGTTAAATCGAACCTGCGTTTCGTGGTGTCTGTGGCCAAACAGTACCAGCACCAGGGTCTTTCCCTTTCCGACCTTATCAACGAAGGCAATCTTGGTTTGATAAAGGCGGCTCAGCGTTTCGATGAAACAAAAGGTTTTAAATTTATCTCTTACGCTGTATGGTGGATCCGCCAGAGCATTCTGCAGGCATTGGCCGAGCAGGGCCGCCTGGTGCGCCTGCCACAGAACAAGATAGGCACGTATAATAAGGCCAACAAGGCTTTCATCGCCTTTGAGCAGGAAAATGAGCGTGAACCAAGTACAGAAGAACTGGCCACGATCCTGGAGATGAGCGAAACGGAAGTGACCAATATCTTCACCAGCAACACCCGCCATACATCGCTCGATGCACCTGTGCACGAAGCAGAAGACGTGGCCATGGGCGACCTGCTGGAAGGTAGCAGCGATACTGATGACGACGTAATGAAGGATTCTCTTCGTAACGAGATCAAGCGTATACTGAAATCCCTGAGCGTTCGCGAAGCGGAAATCCTGTCCGCTTATTTCGGACTGGAAGGCGATAATGGCCCAAGCATCGAAGAAATTGGTGAAAAGTATGACCTGACGAAGGAGCGTATCCGCCAGATCAAGGAGCGTGCTATCAAGCGCCTGCAGAAGGCCCGCTACAGCAATGCACTGAAGGTGTATTTAGGATAATAGCATCAACAACATTTCATACTTTTAAGGCCTCGTACATCGGGGCCTTAATTCTTTCCACACATGAACAGATTTATATATAGCCTTGTAGCTGCATTGCTGTTTGCCGGTAACTGTATTGCATACCATACAGTTACCCGCCCAACCCTTACAGGTGTTGCAACTGATATTACCGGGCACGCGCCTGTAACAGGGAATCTGTCTGTGGCAGATCATGTTACTGATCCGGAGATATTTAAAAGCCACCTGCAGATCAGCCTCATCACCTGCGGCCCAGGCTATAACGAGATATATGAGGTTTTCGGCCATACCGCAATCCGCATAGTAGACAGCGAGCACCATACCGACCTGGTATATAATTATGGCACATTCAATGGCTTTGAAGAGAATTTTGAGCTGAAGTTCATGCGGGGAAAATTACCCTATTATCTGTCGGTTTACCCGTTCAGCAATTTTATACCGGAATATATAGAAACCCACCGCAGTGTAAGCGAGCAGGTTTTAAACATGACGGATGCCCAGAAAAAAGCCTTTGCCCAATACCTGGACAATAATGCCGAACCAGAAAACAGGGAGTACAAATACGATTTCTTTTACGACAACTG
>CANGNA010000034.1 GCA_947455215.1 Chitinophagaceae bacterium | reverse complement strand
GTCTTTATCCCTTCCTCTATCATGCGTATCTTCTGCCTGTCGGTCTCGGTGCCGCGTATGCCTATGGCAGTGAGGAATTTGCCTATAGACTGCTGTTCCGATTCTTTAAAGCCTACCTGGTCCAGGCGCACATTCTTGCGGTTGGGCAGGCGCCTGTCCAGCATGTTCTTATCGTAGAAGCGGGTATACATGTTCTGCGCCAGCTTATCATAGGTATACTGGTCGTAGCGCTGGTAACCGCCGCGACTCACGAAGTGGTCTACACCATACTCCAGGCGCATGCGGTACAGGTCGTAATAAGAATGGTCTTCGTCTTCAAGCGCCGGTATCTCGGCCTGGTATATTTTCACTTGTTTGTGCCCGTGTACCATCTCTTCGTTGCCTGATGGGAATCCATGATAGCCCTTCAGGTTCATGAACATTTCTTTAGGATAGTTCAGCTCGAAGTACGTGTTCAGCACCGGTATATCGTACTGGAAATAGATACTGCCAAAGTAAGATGATACCGCCTTGTACTGTATCAGCAGCTCTATCTCAGCATTCTTCTCCACATCATCCAGTGCAAAGAACAGGCCGCCACTGCCTATGTACAGCATCCTGTACGTAAGGTCGTGCGTAGTGCCGTTGGGCAGTATCACACGGGCCTTTACAGAGTCCACGCGCGATTCGTCCTGGGTGAACGGTACCGTTATCTGGTTGAACTCTTCTATTCCTTTTTTGTCCAGCACCTTTATCAGCTTGTGTACGGTGCTGTACATGGTTATGCCACTGCCTTCAAACACGTAATCGCGCTTCTCGCTGTTCAGCAGCATCACGGCATGCTCATTAAAGTAATGCACAGGTATAGGGTGCATCTGCGGTTTTGCCGCCCAGTTATCGAAGTGCATCGGCTGCTCCTGCTGGGCGCTCGCCACAAACGAACCCACAACAAGCGACAGCATTAGTATAGATAGCTTTTTCATTGTCTTTTTCTTATTTGGCAGTAAGTACTACAGATTCTTTATAATGGTTCTCCAGCGCCGTTATGGCCTTATTGTTGGCCGCAAAATATTTAGGCGCTACAGCCATCGTGTTCAGCCTGTATTCCTTGGTCAGTGTTATTGTTTTACCATCGTTTTTGTAGCCTATGTTGTAGCTCCACATATCATCCAGCTTGCCGCTGATGCCCTTGGGCAGGTAGGTAACCTTGTAACCTTTGGGTATTTCCATCACCACTACTTCTTTCCTTACCGTTTTATAATCGTGGTACCAGGCTGTTTTACGGTCGGCAGTATCTACATAGTCATCTTCAAAGGTGCGCAGTATGTTCATGTTCACTATCACATCCTTTTTCAGGTGGTGCACATAATTGCCCACGGTAAAATCGCCGCTGATGGTAATGCTCTTATCGCCGGTGTCTTTTACTTTCAATTTATACTCATCCAGTATGAACTTATCAGTACCCCTGGCCGCCAGTTGCCTTACTATCTTCTCGCGCTCTTCTTTCTCTTTGGTATTAAACTGCAGTGCATAGCCCAGGTTCCAGGCAGGGTAGCCGGTCATCTTCATCTTCAGGTGGCCCTTCACATCGTTATCGTTGATCTCCGATATGCGCAGGAAAGTGCTGTCGGTCATCGTGTTACGCTCTGCATCCAGCGCAGGGATGGTCACTATCTTGTAGTTATCCTTGTCTATGGCTACCAGCGCTTCCTTACCCTGTATATCGTTGCGGTTAGCGCCAAACGGCAGGTTGGCATGCGTGCCATCCATAAACATCCAGTCGTTGCCCAGCTTCAGCGCGCATATCATGTGGTTGCTGGTAAACAGCGATGGGGTCTCTTCAAAAGTATATGGCTTTTCTGTAGTGCCTATCCACGTGAAATATGTCTTCAGCCCTGCCATGCGACCCATCTGCACCAGCAGGCTGCTCATGTCTTTACAGTCGCCATACATCTTGCGGCATACCGTGTCGGCTTCGCGTGGCACCATGGCACCCAGGCCTATCTCAAAGCCTATATAGTGTACATTGCCCTGCACCCATTCATACAGATGCTGTGCTTTCTGGCGGTCAGTCACATCACCCTTGGTCAGCCTGTCTACCAGGTTCTTCAACATGGTGTCCTGCTTCACATTCATATAGCCCACGTACTTGAACAGTTTCTTGTACAGGTGGTCGGCGTCCATCAGCAATACCGAATCCTTGGTTTGGCCCGGCAGGCGCATAGAGGCCACTGCAGGTAAGATATGTGGTATATAATACAGGCCCGATGGCACGTGCGTAAAATTCTTTTCGGCAGGTACATTATCGGCAGTAAAGCGGTATATGGTGTTGCCATTGCGCTCTTCTGTGGTCTGTTTGATCATGCCGGTGTTCTCGCCGTGTAGGTTGAACTTCATATGTACCCAGCTTGGCGCCGATACTTCAAACACCTCATGTATAGCAGGGTAGCGCTGCTGCATCACCACCAGCGGCAACGCATCTATATCGTTATGGTCGCGGGTGGCCACCATGCGGATCACCGAGCCCTTGGTAAGACCGGTGAACGATGTTACGTATACCGATGCATCGCTTATCCCGTCGCCGCCACCGCCTGTGCGGTAGTTATAGTGCTTGTCCTGGCGCTTGTAGTTGCCACCTTTCTGTGGTATCCAGGCCACAGCGTCCAGGTCGGTGAGCTCGTCAAAGTAAGACGATCCAACACCATCGTACTGGTCGTTCACGGGCGAGTAGTCGCCGGTCAGCAGGCGCTCGGTCTTGATGGTCGATGAAGCCACCAGCTGTCCTTCCTCGTACCTGATGTCCAGCCTTTCTGTATAGTTAGTGTATACGGCGTTCTCGTGCTGGTAGCGGGCCATGGCCGCGTTCATCTTTGCCGTGTCGGGCATCTGTGCCTGCGCTGCCTGTGCTGCCAGCATCAGGGCAGCAGAAAATACCACAGAACGCCCCGTAAAGCGGAGTTTATGTTTTACACTCATAGGTGCCATAATATAAAAAGCAATTAAAATAGGTAACTAAGCCGGCAAAGTTCGCCAAAAAATGCAAACAGTTCCCCGGCCTATAACGCAGTAAAATACAACAAATATCGAAAGATGCATAATTTGGGCTTATTGTTGCGGCAATGTTACGCCCCGGCAGGGTGTTCAGCGCAATACTACCACCGTCTTTTCTGCCCGCCAGGCCTTGCCTGTAGCCCGCACCAGGTACATGCCCGGTTCTGCTATATTCATTAACTGTGGCTTACCCGCTTCCATTCGGTAGGTTCCGGCAGTCCGGCCCACCATATCTATTACAGATACCTCAAATGGTTCTTCCGTTGGTCCTGTTATCTTGCACGTAAACACCCCGCTGGTTGGGTTCGGGTAAATATTCAAGCCTGCACTCATTCTGTTTTGTTCTTCTATGCGTAATGGCCAGCCTATGCGTCTTACCCGCGAGTTGTTAAAGTCGGCCAAATAAATTGAGCCGTTGGATGCGTCAAGTGTAATACCACATGGTGATCCCAACTCTGCCGCTGAAGCTGGTCCGTTATCCCCGCTGAAGCCAAGTGTTCCTGTGCCTGCTATTGTAGAAATAACTCCATTAGGTGCAACCACTCGTATTCGTTGCTGACTAATATTAGATATAAAAAAATTTCCATGATTATCTATGGCAATACCCGATGGATGATTCAATGCAGCCACAGTGGCTGGCCCATTATCCCCTAAAACCGTAGCAGTATCATTCCCGGCAAACGTTGTTATGATACCTGCAGCATCTATTTTTCTTACGACGTTTGCCCAATCGTCTGCAAAATAAATGTTACCCGCAGCATCTAAAGCAATGCCATACGGCCCATTAATTTTTGCATTCACAGCAAGTCCGTTGTCGCCATCGTTGCCCAATACGCCAGTACCTGCTATTGTTGAAATCATTCCCGCAGCATTTACCTTGCGTACGCGGTGATTTTCAAAATCTGTTATATACATGTTCCCAGCCGCATCTAATGCTATGCAATGCGGCGCATATAGTGCTGCTGCAGTTGCTGGTATATTATCTCCGTTATACGCTGTCATTCCGTTTCCGGCTACTGTTGTGATAATGCCAAACGTATCTATTTTCCGTACCCTATTATTAAAAGCATCACAAAAAAATATATTGTTCGCTGCATCAATAGTAATTCCAACCGGTCTGTAAATCTGCGCATTGGTAGCTGGTATACCGTCGCCATTATAGCCTTCCACTCCGGTACCTGCGATAGTTGTAATAATACCTGCTGTGTTTATTTTGCGTATGCGGCCATGGTAGCCATCTGCTACGTACATATTGCCATGGCTGTCAAAAGCAACACCGTATGGTCCGTTAAATGATGCATTTATTGCTAGCCCGCCGTCTCCAAGTGAACTACCGCCATTACCGGCTACTGTAGTAATGATTTGTGCATTGCTTGCCAAAGAGCACAATAAGAACGTCAATAAGTGTAGGGTGTGTTTCATATGTAGGTTACGTTTGGATGTAAGATAGTCAAACTTTTTACCCCAAAAAAGAATCAGCTCCTGATGCGTGGCACCGGGAGCTGACGGGGGTGGGATATAATTGGAGATAGTTGTAGAAGGGAAATTATTGAGTTTAAATTGCTTCGATATCTACCCTTAAACTACCGTGCCAACATCCCTTTTTTTATAAGATCTGCTGACGCTTAGTTGTCTTTGTCTTCCTTTTTACACTCTGCTATAAAAAATGTGTTCTGGAATTTTCCCCAATATGGCTTCATTATATCGTCATTTTTTTCCTTGGCAAACAAGCCTTCGGCCTTTTCAAAATAGGGGAGCGCATTCTTTTTGCCGCCACCAAAGTTTTTAGGGGTAAACATGGTGGTCACGCCTTTAAAGTAGTACATACGCGGGTTTTCCGGGTTGGCTTCCTGTGCGTTCTTCAGGTTGTCCTGGAATATCTTGCCATACTTCTGCCAGCGCTGCATCGGGTTGATCATCATCCGGCTGTTGGCTATCATAGAGGCCAGTACATATGTTTCATCATTTTCCTTGCCCAGTATCGCTACCGCTTCGTCCCTTTCCTTATCTGCTTCGTCCAGCAGCGCATCGTGCTTGGCCTCATCCTTCTCCTGGTAAGACAGGCCTACCTTGGCCAGCGAGTAGTAATAATGTGTAGCCCATTCGTTAGGCCATTTCTTGGCTATCAGGCCCAGCTTATTGCCCAGCTGCATTTTCTTCTCCTGGTCCCTTGTGGTATCAAATACTTCAAAGGTTTCTTTCAGGGGCTTTTTAAAATCCTGTGCTTTCGTGGTGGTCAGTGCGCCCATTGCTATGGCGCTCATCAGCAGTAGTTTTTTCATTTGTTCAGACGTTTTTTGTGGTTTGTTATGTGTTTATTGATGTGTTTTGCTTTTACTATTTTCTATGTAAATACCTGATCCCTCCGCTCTCACTCTGTTCCTCACTCTGTAATATCACCTCCCTTTACCGTGTCTCGGCTTAGCCGATGAGGGTCGGGGTTTAATTAAGCAGACCTCCGCTCCCACTCTGTTCCTCGCTCTGTAATATCACCTCCCTTTAGGGCTGGGGTTTAATTAAGCAGACCCTACAGCTCGTCCTTCGAGAACTGTGTCAGCGAGAAGTTGGCACCAACAAATATGGTACGGTACAGCGCCGGCCCTACAGACTGTTTGGTATAAACCCCATTGCCATCAGGCACAAACCGGTAGCCGCTCACGGTCTTGGTGTTCAGCACATTGTCTACCTGTGCATAAAATACCGAGAACCATTTGCCAAACGAATGCAGGTACGCAAACGTTAGCGCCACATTGTGATAGTCTGGCGTGGTGCCTGTCAAAAAGTTATCCTTCAGCGGCTTCAGGGTCGGGTCGTAATACGGGAACCCCGTCCTGTAGCTGTAGGTGGCACTCACATTGGTGTGTATCTTATCTATAAAATACTTGCCCACCACATTAAAGTTGTGCTTGGCTATAAAGGTTGGCGTTGCCAATACCGGGAAGTTCTCATACAACCTTTCTGTGTTGATGAACGAATAAGTGACCCAGTAGTCTGCATTCTTAATGCTCTTCTTATCCCTCCAGAACAGCTCCAGGCCATCAGCATACCCATGCCCGGTATTGTCTATCCCTATCGATGGGTTCAGGATGCGGTTCCTGTTAAATACAAAAACAGAGTCGGCATTAGGATAATACTCGCGCACCAGGTGCTGGTAATCTTTATGGTATGCCTCTATGCGGAAGGTGCGGTCGCTCTTACTATACTGCCAGTTAGCTATATAGTGTGCGGCGTAGCTCATACCCGGCGTTTTGGTAATGTCCGACAGGTAGTACAGGTTAGGGGCATCCTGGTAAAACAAACCACCCGCCAGCGATGCCTGGCTGTTGGGGCCCGTTTTTATAGCCGCAGAAAAGCGCGGTGCCAGCACTGCTGTCTTCAGCATAGCGCTGTACTCGTAGCGCAGGCCCGGGCGTATGGCCAGCCAGTATTTGGGCGTCCACTCCACCTCTGCAAATGCCGATACGATCTTTTCATCAAAACTCTTCCTGAAGTGGAATGAATCCATCTGTTTCCCCACACCATATAGCTGCACGTCAGAGCCCACCATCAGCGAGAGCCTGTTGTTGATAAAATCCTTACCCTCTATCCTGCCTTGTGTCCTGTACTCCTCCGTCTTCAGCGGGTAGGGGCCAAACTTGTTGCTGTTACTGTCGTAGCTGCCAGATACCGCTGCCAGCAGCGAATATTTGGTTTTGAACATCTGCTTATAGGTAGCGGTGGCAAACAGGTATTTGTCCTTGGTTTCGTAGTTTATCCTGTCACCCAGCTTGCTCATAAATCCGGTATCGCCGTACACGCTCGATGGGTTGGGTATCGTAATACCGCTCTTATTATAGGTAGTGCTTATGGTTGCCTTAAAAATGCCATTCTTGTTCGGCGTCCAGGCATAGCGGGCATATGCGCCGCCACCCACCGGCACTTGATAAAAATTGAAGTTGCTCGATGCCAATGCATACAGCGGCTGCAGGTTGGTGTAGCTGCCGCCCACATCCAGGCTGCTCTTCTTCCAGCGCTTGGTGCCCGATGCGTATAATCCGCCCATGTTAATGCCGAGGTTCACATTGCTCTTGTCGGCCAGGTCGGTGCTGTTCAGTTCCAACACTGCCGACAGGGCCTGCCCGTAACGCGCACTGTAGCCGCCGCTGCTGAACTGCACCCCCTGGTACTGGAACGCATTGAACCTGCTGCGCGTGGCCACTCCCGGAGGGCCGCTCGCAAAAGCCGACTGTGCCACTATACCATCCACTATCACTGCGGCTTCATAGGCGTCACCACCACGAACGAAAAGGCCATTATCTGTGTTGTTCTGCTGTGTGCCCGGCATCATCTGCATGGCCTTCACCACGTCGCCATTGCTGCCGGCAGTGGTCACTATATCCAGTGGGCTCATCACCGTAGCCGCCCTGCCGCCCGATGCGAACGAGCCTGCAGTAATCGTCACCGTTTCCAGCACTGCAGTGCGCATTTTCAGCACCAGGCCGGTTATCGGGGCACCGGTTATTACCAGCGGCATGCCCATCGTGCTGTGCGTAGCGTCGTTGGCCACCAGCGTCTGGTTGCCTGTTTCGGTGGTCTCAAAGCTGAAAAATCCGGCACTGTCGGTAGTGCCTCCGTCCAGTGTATTGTCCAGCGATACGCTGGCACCCTTTATCGGCTTGTCTTTCATATCCACCACCTTTCCGCTGATGCGGGTTTGCGCCCAGGTACTTACCGAAATGAGCAGCAGGGGTAAAATAGATAGAAGAGGTAATTTTAGTCTCATGCAGATCTTACTGATTTGTGACTGCAAAGCTATAGCAGCCCACACATATATTACAATTTATTTCGGCTAAACAGTGTCCTTGGTCGGCGAACGGTCTTTTACCAGCGGTGAAATGTACGCTCACTGTAAAATATTGCTATTGGCAGAATTTATGCCGCCTAAAACCCTTTATTGAGTATTTTTGCAATAAATAATACCAATACAATGCTGAAGACAGGCAATACCATCGTGAGCATATATACAGAGATGACCCCCAACCCGGAGACCATGAAGTTTGTAGCCAACAAACTGCTGTACCCCGGCAAGAGCATCGATTTCCCCGATGAGGCAAGTGCCGCCCCATCGCCCCTGGCCAAAGAATTATTTGCATTCCCTTTTATACGTAGTGTGTTTATAGCCAGCAACTTCGTTACCCTCACCAAAACCCCTGATACCCAGTGGGACGAGGTGATTCCTTCTATCCGCGAATTCCTGAAGCAATACCTGGAAGCCGGTAAAGCAGTGATCAACGAAGACCAGATAGTAGCCAAGCCGGTAAATAATACCGTAAGCGCCGATGATACCGACGTTGTGGTGCGCATCAAAGAACTGCTGGAAAATTATGTAAAGCCGGCCGTAGAAATGGACGGTGGCGCTATCAGCTTCCGCGGTTTCGACAATGGTACCGTTACATTGATGCTGCAGGGCTCTTGCAGCGGTTGTCCTTCTTCTATGATCACCCTTAAATCGGGCATAGAAGGTATGATGAAGCGCATGATACCGGAAGTAAAGGAAGTAGTGGCCGAAGCGGAATAATTATAAATGACAATATTTTACAAAAAACCCCGCAGTGCGGGGTTTTTTGTTATTTCAGCCATAACCTGTAAAATCAATCTATTATCTTATTTTTACCTCCGGATGGGATATTTTCCCGTACCTGGGTTTTTTACGTCGGCCTGCGGGCTTTTTGCACCTTTTTCTAAAATATGAGTATAAAGAACAATTACGTAGCAATAATGGCCGGTGGCATTGGCAGCCGGTTCTGGCCAGAGAGCCGCACGCACCACCCAAAGCAGTTCCTCGATCTGCTGGGCACAGGCCGCTCGCTCATACAGTGGACGTATAACCGCTTTAAGCACATATGCCCCAAAGAGAATATCTACTTCATTACTAACGAGCAATATATCAATACACTCAAGGAGCAGATACCGGAAGTGGCAGATGAGAACATCATCAGCGAGCCCAGCCGCAAGAACACCGCTCCATGTGCTGCATACTTTGCTCATAAGATACACGCGCTCAACCCCAATGCCAATATCATCATGTCGCCCGCCGACCACCTGATAATGGATGAGCGCTCTTTCGAACGCACTGCACACGATGCGCTGGACTTTGTAGCACACCACAAATGCCTGCTCACCCTCGGTATCAAACCTACACGCCCCGACACCGGCTACGGCTATATACAATACGACACCTCTGAAGAGCTGGACAAGGCGCACAAGGTGCGCACCTTTACAGAAAAGCCTACGCTCGAGCTGGCCCAGACCTTCCTGAAGAGCGGCGATTTCCTGTGGAACTCCGGCCTGTTCGTTTGGAATGTCAATACCATCCTGGAAGAAATAGCGCACCACCTGCCGGAAATGCACGAGGTGTTCAGCCAGGCAAAGAACGATTACAATACACCGCGCGAATACGATACCATCGTCAAGCTATATCCGCATTGTGCTAATATTTCTATCGACTACGGTATCATGGAAAAAGCACGCAATGTGTATGTTATTCCGTCTTACTTTGGCTGGTGCGATCTCGGTACGTGGGAGTCGGCTTACGACAATGCGCAGAAAGACTACCTGGGCAATGCCGTACTGGGGTCTAACGTAATGGTGATAGACGCCAGCGAGTGTATGATCAAAATGCCTAACGACAAATTGCTGGTAGTACAGGGGCTTGAAAAATTCATCGTGGTCGATACCCCCGATGTGCTCCTCATTTGCGAGCGCAACCGCGAGCAGCAGATCAAAGAATATGTTGCTGAAGTAAAACGAAATAAAGGAGACAAATTTTTATAAAGAGAAAGGCGCCTATGGCGCCTTTTTTTATTTTACAATTGGCATAGTTAAATCAGCTCACCTGATAAACTTGCCCACCACCGGCAATCCCTTCAGCTCTTCTTTTTCTGCTCCGGCTATCATACCTATAAATAGTACCATAAGCACCGTGGCGCTACCCAGGCGTATGATAATACTTTCGGTGAAGTGGCCCACCAGCTTTTGGGTAAAGAACAGCAAAAGCATAATGCCGAGATAAGACAAGAGCTTCTTCATGTTATAAGGTACCGGGAAATATTTCTGCCCCAGGAAATAAGAGATCACCATCATACTGAAATACGCGGCAAAGGTCGTCCACGCACAGGCATACATACCGTATTTGGGTATGAACAGGGTATTGCAGATCAGTGTAAGCGCAGCGCCTACCAGTGTTATATACATGCCCATGCGCATTTTATCTGTAAGCTTATACCAAACCGATAAGTTGTAATAAATACCCAGGCACACGTTGGCAGCCAGCAATATTGGCACCACGCCCAGTGAGCGTTCGTTGCGGAAGGTAGAGCCCAGGAAAAATTTGATACCATCCAGGAAAAGCGCCGTACTCAAAAATGCACAGCATAACACGATCACGAACCACTTCATCACGCGCGCATAGGTGCCCGGTGCATTTTTCTCTTTGGCCTGGTTAAAGAAAAATGGCTCTGCCGACATGCGGAAAGCTGTGATGAACAGCGTTATGAATATGGCTATTTTGTAATTGGCCGAATATATGCCCACTTCTGTGGTGCCCTGCGCAATAGTGCCGTACATATGTTTCAGCATCTGCCTGTCTATCGTCTCGTTGATCATCCCGCCCAGGCCGGCTATTATTAATGGAGCGCTATATATAAATGCCCTCTTCAACAGCGCCTTATCCGGTGCAAAACGGAAGTCTATCCATTCACCAAACAGCAACAAGAAGGTGATCACCGACTGTATCAGGTTGGCCATAATAAGGAAGCCTACGTTGTTGTTGCTTACGTACCATTCAGAATACGCGTTACCGGGTTGTTCTTTTACAAACCCCGGACTAAGTGCCAGGAAAATGACCATTGCCGTTATATTGGCTACAATACCGGCTATTCTTACTACAGCATATTTGCGCGGCCGCTCCTCCTGGCGCAAACGCGCAAAAGGTATAGCGGCAAGTGTATCAAATGCCAATATCAGCACACACCAGGTAATATATTCCGGGTGGTCGCCCAGGTCAGAAAGCTTTGCTAACGGAGCTCTGAAGAAGATAAGCACGGCGCTCAGCAATGCTGTGCTTACCAGGAGCGATGAAAATATGGTGCGGAATAACTTTTTCTGATCTTCTCCGGCGGCCGAAAACCTGAAATAAGCCGTTTCCATCCCATAGGTAAAGATCACGTTCATAAAAGATAGCGCGGAGTACAAGGCACTGAAATTACCGTAGTCAGTAACCCCCGATGGTTTGTTCAGCAAGTACGTTACCAGCGGCGTCTGCAATTGAAACAATAGTTTGGCCGCTATATTGCTTAAGCCATACCACAGTGTTTGTCCTGCCAGTTTTTTTAGTGATGCCATTTATCCTTTTCCCAAGATCGTTTACACACCAAAAGTAAATAAATAGGTAAGAGCTGGTTTATATATTTTGTTATATCTCTTGCTTTTGTCTGTAGGGTATATTAACTTTAGTCCACTTAACATCAGCATTATCACATTTTTTGAAATAATGCTTACTTTTATTTTAATACATAAAACCACAGCAAATAGTATGAAATTGATCGTTACGTTATCTGCATGCCTTTTTATGTGTGGGGCTGTTATGGCGCAAACCACTCCCGCAAAAGCAAAAAAAGCAAAGTCGGATAAAGACAAGACCGTTATTTACGGTACGCTCAGAGATGCCCGCAATAAACCCTACAAGGGGATGAAGGCTTTCGTTTACCGCGCCGATTCTACTATCGTTGCTTCCGGCTTTACTGATGCTGATGGTCACTTCGAGACCAACAATATCGCACCGGGTGCCAATTACTTTGTAAAACTCATTTATCCTACCGATAAGGTGACCATGGTATATGGTATAGAAATAAAAAAAGGCAGTCTGCCGCTCGATCTTAAGGGCGCTCCGCCAACAGAAGATACCATGATGGCCTACGACGTGCTGTATCCCAAAGTGAAGATCGGCAACCCGGCCAAACAATAATTTTCCGTCTTATTATACAGAGACCCGCCGCGCATGCGGCGGGATTTTTTTTGCATTTTGGGCTTCTTTAAATTTCGCCTGAATAGCCCCATTTATATATCTTTTTTCAGGCACGATATTTTAATGATATAGGCCACAGGTGCGGCTTTCAGCACAATCTGCTGAACTTCAATCACATTTACAGTGCTTATCCACATTTCGTATGAATTGTGTGTGGATTTTCATGTACAGATTTGTAGAAATAGCGCATGCATTAAACTAAAAATTATGACAGCTGGGGATAACTATATTTATCCTTTCCAACCTGCCCGCTATCCACACCCATCTACCAAATCCACAAGCAACTTTTTATACACAGCGCAGTTAATACACAATTAACATTGACCCTGTTAGATAGGCTTAAACACTCAATTTAACACTGTGGATAACTGCTAAATGCATGTTAGTAAACTGAAGAAGACTAATTTTGCAACTGGAATTGAAATTTTCTTTCCACCAATCCCCAGCCCTAATGGTGATAGCCTTTTTTTAAATTTTAAACTTAAATTAAAGATATTATGTCTGTGCAAAACTTCACGGAAGCCGAAAAATTGAATATGAAAGGTTTCCTTGATATGGAGATCGACCCTTCACTTGATCTGTTTAAAGAGATAGAAAAATTAAAGAAGGAGAAGAATGCCATTGTGCTGGCACACTATTACCAGGAGCCGGATATTCAAGATATTGCAGATTATGTAGGCGACAGCCTGGGCCTGGCACAAAAGGCCGCAAACACCAATGCAGATATTATTGTTTTTGCCGGGGTACACTTTATGGCAGAAACAGCCAAAATACTAAACCCGGAGAAAAAGGTGCTGTTGCCTGATCTGAAAGCTGGCTGCTCGCTCAGCGACAGTTGCCCGCCACCGCTTTTTAAAGGCTTTAAAGAAAAGCACCCCGATCATATTGTTATCTCCTACATTAACTGTTCTGCAGGTATCAAAGCACTGAGTGATATTATATGTACTTCATCTAATGCACAGGCTATTGTTGAAAGCCTGCCCAAAGATCAGAAGATCATATTTGCACCGGATAAGAACCTGGGCGGATATATCAATAAGCAAACAGGTCGTAATATGGTATTGTGGAATGGTGCATGTATGGTACACGAGATATTCTCGCTGGAAAAGATCACTAAGTTGAAAGTGCGTCATCCGGAAGCTAAACTGGTAGCTCACCCGGAATGTGAAGAACCATTGCTGGCCATTGCCGATTTCGTTGGTTCAACCACCCAGATATTAAAATATACTGAATCGGACACCTGCCAGAGTTTTATTGTAGCTACGGAAACCGGCATACTGCACAAAATGCAGCAAGCCAGCCCGCATAAAACATTTATCGCTGCACCGCCCGATAATTCCTGTGCCTGCAACGATTGCCCGCATATGAAATTGAATACACTTGAAAAGGTATACATGTGTATGAAGTACGAATTGCCTGAGGTAACCATGCCGGAAGATCTTAGACTTGCTGCCCGCAAACCAATACAACGCATGCTGGATCTAAGCAAACAATTGGGTATTGGTGGTTAAAATATTTGGTTAGTTTATATAATAGCATGTACTGTACAGGTACATGCTTTTTTGTTTTATACTATTTTTTGTCGATTTCATTCACCCTTTAGACGTTAATTTTTGGTTAGTTATTAATATAGGTGTAAATTGTGGGTGCTAAAACAAAATTATATTATGAAGTATTTCGACTCCCTCAGAAAGCTTGCTGCCGCCGTGTGCATAGGCGTAGCAGGTATTGCCAATGCGCAGACATCGCATCCGGTGTCATATCCAATGGATGCGACAACTCCGGCGACCTATCTGTTTGCCAACAACTTTTACAAGAACTATGTAGGCCTCAGGTTCCAGGTATCTTCACCGCTTACTATAGCTGGTGATAAGGTATTTACAGCGGCTTACGACATTACTAACCCAACATCTACAGGTAACTGGGGTGGTGCACCATTCGATATGGTAGACTCTCCGGTTAAGTTCGGTCCTGTTGGCGATACTGCAGGCTGTACTCCTTATCCGGCAGGATATTTTACAGGTAAGATAGCTATTGTATGGCGTGGTAACTGTGAGTTTGGTGCAAAGGCACTGGCTGCACAGAACGCAGGTGCGGTAGCAGTAGTTATTGTTAACCACCTGCCTGGTGGTCCGGTAGGTATGGCTGCAGGTGCTTCAGGTGCCAGCGTTAATATACCTGTGTATATGATATCCAATGATGATGGTTCAGCGATCACTTCAGTGCTCAACTGGGGTGGTACTGTAAAGATGAACATCGTTATCAACTGGGGTGTTGGTCATAACAACGATCTGGGCTTTGTACCAGGTGGTTACAGCACTACTGCTAACTTTGCTATGCCTTACACACAGCTGGCCAGCCATGCTGCACCTTACAAGGGCATCAATGGTGCATTCATAGCCAACTATGGTCTGCACAATGCTACAAACGTAAAGCTGCACTCTGATCTGATGTTCACACCAACAGGTGGTTCATCTTCTAATGTGTATTCTGATTCAGTTACACTGGGTTCTTTCCCTGTTGCTGACTCTATCTACACTTTCTATGGTCCGCTGTACGACATACCTGGTACTTCTGGTACAGGTCGTTACGATCTGAAGTACACGATCACTTCTGATTCTGCTGACGAGTTTGCTGGTGACAACATACACACGCATACATTCTACACTACCGATAACATCTGGTCTAAAGGTCGTTACGATTTTGCTGCTGGTAAGCCCATCAGCCCTATCTATCGTGGCCCGGGTGGTACAGATCCTTATATCTGGGGTGTTCCATACTACGTAGCTAATGGTGGTAGCGTTATCAAAACTGTTCAGTTCTCTGTATCTAATGGTCCTGGTACACTGCCTGGTGGCCAGCCGATGTATGTTTATGTATTTAAAGTACATGACACTTCAGGTGGTGCTGCTGATATGCTGTTCACTAATACTGAGCTGGAACTGGTTGGTCTTGGTTCTAAGACCTTCGATGGTACACTGGATTCTTCTTTCCAGACATTCACTGTAGGTATTGGTGATACGATCAATGGCGACTCTTCAGCTCACCAGGTGTTCCTGGATGCTAACAGCTGGTACGTAATAGCTCCGGAAGTGCCTATCACAGGTACATCTCCTTGGGCGCTGGGTATGGACGGCTTTGTAAACGGCTATCCTCGTGCTTATGGCCTTAGCCATTTCCACAGCACACTGGAACCTTATAACCCAATATGGTTCGGCGACAGGTACACAAGTACAGACAACCAGGTGTCTAACCCTGACTTTGTTTGGAATCCTATAGCATTCCCTGGCGTTGCTAACTATCTTGGTGTTGACTCTGTGAACTACGACAACCAGAAAGACATCCTGCCTGCAGTAGCGTTCACAAGCTCTACACACATCAGTGCAGTACCTACTAATAACAAGGCTTTTGCTGATATCACAATGTATCCTAACCCTGCTACAGATCACATCAATGTATCTGTTAAGCTGGATGCTGCTGTTGATCAGCTGACTTACTCTGTGATCACTACCACTGGTAAGTTCGTTAGCCGCGAAATACACCAGGGCGTTAAGGAAGAAGTGTATAACTATAACACTGCTAACCTTGCTTCAGGTAACTACTATATCATAGTTTCTTCTGGCAACAAGTTCACTTCTAAGAAGTTCACTGTTATCAAATAAGCTAAGTTGATACAATACAGAAAGAGCTACCAAACGGTAGCTCTTTTTTTATGTCAGTACTTAAGGATGAAATGTTGTTTTTCTTTGAACTCTTTTCTGAAGAAGAGCAGGCCGTAGCCAAACACATCTATACTCATAGGTATCCTGGGATGTTTGGTGATCAGTTGCCACTTGGTCGATGCGCGTTTGTTGTCGTGTATACCCGGTATAATAATGGTGGTGCCCTGCTGTATGTATGGAAGATGCTTGTTCAGTATCTGCAACCAATGTCCGGGGTTGCTATCATTGATCACAAGAAGTGTATCGGTAACCGGTGCCATCGTATCGTAAGCAAGGTCAGTTGGGCCGGTTAGCTGGTAATAGTTCTTTATCCGGTTTTGTAATAGTTGATATTTATCCTTGGCAGTGTTAGCAGCAGGCTGGTCATACTTGTCAGCATACAATATCTCTTCAGAAAATGCATAGGCAAATGGAGAGTGAACGCCATGCAATCGCTTTGCCTTCATGCGGTAACGTGCATATGCTATAATGGCATGCGGATTCATAACTCTATTCTTTCGTATCGCTGAAAGGTGTAGTTGTAAGCATGTTTATCATCTGCGTGGTGGTCTTCCTGCCATACCAGTTTCCAATGGGTGTGATCTATGTCCGGGAAGAAGGTATCAGCATTAGATATGGTAGTGTGTACTCTTGTTATGTATAATCTATCAGCAAGGTGTATACTGTCGGCAAATATTTTACCACCGCCTATTATAAACACCTCATCTTTCTTTTCACCCTCTGCTACTGCTATGGCCTCACTGATACTCTTGGCTTGTACGGTACCTTCAGGAAGTTGTAAATGTGCTGAGCTTGATATTACAACATTAAGCCTTCCGGGTAATGGCCTGCCTAAAGATTCATAGGTTTTGCGACCCATGATAACCGGCTTGCCCATAGTAGTGCGCTTGAAGAATTTAAGATCTTCAGGTAAGCGCCATGGCAATTCATTATTGATGCCTATGGCATTGTTCTCTGATGCAGCTACTATAAAGGATAATGTCATCTTGTATGTATATTGTTGAACGCAACTAACTTAAAAAGCAAGCCACAAACAGCATGACTTACGACTTATTACTTTCTACTTACGACTAATAACTACACAGCAATAGGTGCTTTTATACCCGGGTGCGATTGATAATTTTCCAGCGTGAAATCTTCGTACTTAAAAGCGAAGATATCTTTCACATCAGGGTTCAGTTTCATTGTAGGTAATGGATAAGGTGTTCTGCTCAATTGTAGTTCTGTTTGTTCTAAATGATTCAGGTATAAATGTGCATCACCAAATGTGTGTATGAATTCACCAGGCTCTAATCCACATACCTGTGCTATCATCATCGTTAGCAAAGCATAAGAGGCAATGTTGAACGGTACACCTAAAAATACATCAGCACTCCGCTGGTATAGCTGGCAGCTCAGTTTACCATTGGCCACATAGAACTGGAACAATGCATGACACGGACTTAAAGCCATCTTAGGCAGGTCAGCAACATTCCATGCATTCACGATGATACGCCTGCTGTCGGGGTTGGTTTTTATTTGTTTGATTACGTCTTGTATCTGGTCATACACATTCCCATCAGCACCTTGCCAGCTGCGCCATTGGTGGCCATATACAGGCCCCAGTTCACCATTGGTATCAGCCCATTCATCCCATATACTTACACCATGTTCATTAAGATACTTGATGTTGGTATCACCCTTCAGGAACCATAGCAACTCATATATGATAGACTTCAGGTGCAGCTTCTTGGTAGTTACCAGCGGAAAACCCTTTTGCAGATCGAAACGCATCTGGTAGCCAAACACGCTTATGGTGCCTGTTCCCGTACGGTCGCTTTTCTTTGCGCCATTGTCTAAGATATGTTTCAGTAGATCGTGGTATGCCTGCATGTGGTAGTTGTTATATCAAAGATACGCAGACGTTTTAACTTAATCATTTACGTATTGTAAACTCATACTGCTGAAAACTTTATATTTTTGCAGCCGGCCTTATGTGCCGTCATCTGTAAATGAGCAAACTGTCTATAGTCATACCTGCGTACAACGAAGGTCCTACTATCCATCATATACTGGATAGGGTAAAGGCCGTACAATTAACGGGCAACATCGAAAAGGAAGTTATTATAGTCAACGACTGTTCTAAGGACAACACCGAAGAAGCTATCTTATCTTATCAATCAGCTAATCCTGAATTGCGGATCAGCTATTACAAGCACGAGGTGAACCAAGGTAAGGGTGCAGCACTACATACAGGTATAAAAATGGCCACCGGCGATTTTGTCATCATACAGGATGCCGACCTCGAATATGATCCTGAAGAATACAACATTCTCCTGAAACCTATAGTTACGGGTTTTGCTGATGTTGTGTATGGTTCAAGGTTCATGGGGGGTAAGCCACACCGTATCTTATTCTTCTGGCATTCCATCGGTAATAAGATGCTAACCATGGCATCTAATATGTTTACCAACCTGAACCTTACCGATATGGAAACATGTTACAAGGTTTTCAGGAGAGAGATCATACAAGGCATCACGCTAAAAGAAAAGCGTTTTGGCTTTGAACCGGAAGTGACTGCCAAGATAGCCAAGGTACCTAAAATACGCATATACGAAGTTGGTATATCTTATTACGGCCGTACGTATGAAGAAGGTAAAAAGATTGGTATGAAAGATGCCTTCCGCGCTCTTTATTGTATAATTAAATATAACATATTTAGTAAATAATCCATTATGCCAGTTATATTGCCTGTAAAGGGTGTACACCCGCAAATACCAGAAAGTTGTTTTGTAGCACCCAATGCTACCATAGTGGGCGATGTGATAATGGGTGATGATTGCAGCATATGGTTCAATGCTGTAGTCCGTGGCGATGTGAACAGCATCAGGATAGGTAATAAAGTGAATATACAGGATGGTGCAGTGATCCATTGCACATACCAGAAGACCACTGTGCAGCTGGGCAATAATGTTTCTATTGGTCATAACGCATTGGTGCACGGTTGCACTGTTGGTGATAATGTACTGATAGGGATGGGTTCCATAGTAATGGACAATGTGGTGATAGGAGAGAACAGCATAATAGCTGCAGGTGCTGTTGTGCTGGAAGGTACACAGGTGCAGGCTGGTAGTATATATGCAGGGGTACCTGCTAAAAAGGTAAAAGACATCAGCCCGGAATTGTTGAAGGGTGAGGTAGAGCGCATTGCCAATAACTACCTGATGTATAGTTCGTGGTTCAAGTAAAGTTTCATACCGGCACACAAGCCGGTTATTTTTTTACAGCACATTATATTCGTTGATGAGTAATTACGCTACACCTGCCGAACTGAAAAAGGGCGGTGTTATATTGGTAGACAAGCCCGCTAAGTGGACATCGTTTGATGCGGTGAACCAGATAAAGATAAACCTGCGTGCCAAGATAGGGCACTGCGGTACGCTCGATCCATTGGCTACCGGTCTCCTCATTTGTTGCACCGGCGATATGACCAAGAGTATATCAGACTACCAGAAGTTGCCTAAAGAGTATACCGGTATCATTCGCCTGGGTGCTGTAACAGAAACTTATGATCTGGAGAGTGAGCCTAAAGAATTCAAACCATACGACCACGTAACAGAAGAGATGATATATGAAATCGTTAAGCAATTTACGGGTGATATTATGCAGACACCGCCAGCGCACTCTGCTATAAAGAAGGAAGGCAAGCGCTCTTACGACCTGGCCCGGGCCGGAGAGAAAGTGGTATTGGATGCCCGCCCTGTGACCATCGGTGAATTCGAGATCACTAAGATCGATCTGCCGGAAGTACACTTCAGGGTGATGTGCAGCACGGGTACTTATATCCGTTCTCTTGCCAACGACTTTGGTGCTGCGCTGGGTTGCGGTGGTTATCTTCAATTGCTCAGGCGAACCAAAATAGGTAACTTCAAAGTAGAAGATGCACATACGCCGCTGGAATGGAAAGATATCTGGAAGATCACCTTCCCCCCGAGAGAAAGGAAGACCGACGCATAATAGTAAAGCCACTCTTTTAAGGAGTGGCTTTTTAAATATCGTATGTTGATTGATACCCTAACTGTACTTTGCGTGCTTTGCGAAAAAACAATACCCTAAGGCATATACAAATTCACACCAAGGTTCAGACCATAACTTGTTCTGCCTTCCGAACTCATAATGTGCAGCGACTCAGTAAGGCGGATGTGTGTATTGATCTCTATGTTCACACCTTGAGTGATCAGCATGTTGATGATGCCGGTACCTTGTAACATATTAGTGCCATCACTGCTCCTGGTAAACAACAGCTTATCAGCATCCGGTACTATCATGGCGCCAAAGCCAAAGTAGGGTTGTATCTTACTTTTTTTAGGGAGTATGTAATACTGAACGGTGGCAGGAACAGAAAGGAAACTGTTCTGGGTGGTCATGATGCCGTTCTTCTTATTGTTCAGCAGCAGGTTGTTCATAGACAAACCTATTTCTGAACGGAAGTGATCAATGAACGGGAAACCAAAGGTGACACCTGTTGTTGCTGCGGTTACTTTCTGGTTGGAAGGGATATTGATGTTGCGGGATACATCGAGTAAGGTAGCACCCTGGTAAAAACCGATGTGCATATCCTTGAGGTGTATACGGTGTTTCTTCAATGACGCCTTACCAAAGCAAGAGGTAGCCATCAGTATGGCTACTCCAAGAAATAGTATGTGCTTTACGGCTTTCATTGTGTTATGTAATATTAACGTTTCTCTTTTAATTATATTGTTAAAGCGGTGAAAGATTTTCCTGGTGTTCCACGTGGAACAAAGTTAATGCCTTTTCGCAGCCCGTTATACTTTCTTTAACAAAATGCATGCCAGTATTTTGTTCCACGTGGAACAATGTCTTTGTGACAGGAAAGTGTATATGAATCCTTACAGAGTGTCACGGTGTAGGTTATGGCAGCCAGCAATCAGTCCTTCAAAGACAGCAACCCCGCCACATAGTGTCACACTGAGCTTGTCGAAGTGCGGCACGGGCATGGGCTGCTATCTCCGGTATCGAAAGACACAAGCATTCTGCTTCCATCTTGTTCCACGTGGAACAAAAGGCATGTCGTCTTAAGCCCTTATCTTTGCACCTATGTTTCCTGAATATGATGTTATAGTAGTAGGTGCGGGTCACGCAGGTTGCGAGGCTGCTGCCGCTGCTGCCAATATGGGGTCTAAAGTTTTGTTGGTGACAATGAACATGCAGACCATAGCCCAGATGAGTTGCAACCCTGCTATGGGTGGCATTGCTAAGGGCCAGATAGTGCGCGAGATAGATGCTATGGGTGGTTACAGCGGTATAGTTAGCGATAAGAGTACCATCCAGTTTCGTATGCTCAACCGTTCCAAAGGTCCGGGTATGTGGAGCCCCCGTAGTCAGAACGATCGTATGCTGTTTGCCGCTACATGGAGAGAGATGCTGGAACAAACCCCTAATGTAGATTTCTGGCAGGATATGGTGAACGGACTCATTGTTTCACGTGGAACAGTGCAGGGAATTGTGACCGGGATGGGGCAGGAGATAAGGGCTAAAGCCGTGGTACTGACCAACGGAACCTTCCTGAATGGCGTGATCCACATAGGAGAGAAGCAGATAGGCGGGGGTAGAATGGGAGAGAAAGGAGCTACCGGCATCACCGAACAGTTGGTTTCCCTGGGCTTTGAAAGCGATAGATTGAAGACCGGAACGCCTCCACGCATAGACGGTCGTAGCCTCGACTACTCTAAAATGGATATACAGGAAGGAGATGAAGAGGTGGTTGGCTTCTCTTACTTGCCTATAGAAAAGGTAGCTGCGAAGAACCAACGCCACTGCTGGATCACCTACACCAGTCCCGAAGTACATGATATATTGAAGACAGGGTTCGACCAAAGCCCTATGTACCAGGGCAGAATTAAAGGTAGCGGACCAAGATATTGCCCGAGTATAGAAGATAAAGTGACCCGTTTTGCTGAGAAAGAACGCCACCAATTGTTTGTAGAACCCGAAGGTTGGAACACCGTAGAGATATATGTGAATGGTTTCAGCACCTCTTTGCCGGAGCATGTACAGTATAAAGCACTCACAATGGTGCCTGGTTTTGAGCATTGCAGGTTCTTCCGCCCGGGGTATGCTATAGAGTACGACTACTTTCCACCAACACAATTGACAGCTACACTGGAGACAAAGTTGATCAAAAACCTGTTCTTTGCAGGGCAAATAAACGGCACCACAGGGTACGAAGAGGCAGCCTGCCAGGGACTGATGGCCGGTATCAATGCCAGCCGCAACGCCCATGAACAGGAACCAGTGATACTGAAAAGGAGTGAAGCCTACATAGGTGTACTTATTGATGACCTCATCAATAAAGGTACCGACGAGCCGTACCGTATGTTCACCAGCAGGGCAGAGTATCGTACCATTCTCCGCCAGGACAATGCCGATGTTCGCCTGACGCCACTGGCGCACAGCATAGGGTTGGCCAGCGATGAGCGACTGGCATTGGTAAAGGCCAAGCAGCAAGAGGTGGAAAGGGTGAACAAAATAATGGCAGACTTCCCCGCGGAGCCTGCCGAGTTCAACGAATTCCTGGAGGCAAGCAATTCGTCTCCGATCAATGAGCGGTCGAGGGCAATGAAATTGTTGCTTCGCCCGGGTGTCGGTATCAAGGAAATGACCGCAGCAGTACCCAATTTAAAGGCTTCTATAGGCGACTGTGACGCACTGATACTCGAGCAGGTGGAAATTATGGCCAAATATGCCACTTATATCGAAAAAGAGCATGAAATGGTGCAAAAAATGGCTGCTTTGGAGGATCTGAACATACCGGAGTCGTTCAATTACGAAAAACTGACCGCCCTCTCTATGGAAGCCCGCCAAAAGCTGAAAAAGATAAAACCACGCACAATTGGCCAGGCAAGTCGCATCAGCGGGGTAAACCCAAGCGACATCCAGATACTGATCGTGTACATGGGGAGGTAAGTTTAAAAATAAAAAGTAAAAACTTAAAAGTAAAAAGCGTCCGAAAGAGAGAGACCAACTAAATAACCTGAGCTAGCCTGTGGGTCGTCACAAAGCCATCTCACAAGCAGACGTACTCATTTTGTAGCACAGAAAGTAGAGACGCAATATTTTGCGTCTCCACATAACATGAGTAAATAAGCTTGTCCGTGCGACGGATTAGACAAGCTCACCATGACAAGCTGTAATTTAGATATAAGCCACAATGCTCGAATCCACCCAGGCTGCCATCATCAAATACTGCCAGTACCAGGAACGGTGCCATAGCGAGGTGATGACCAAACTGAAAGAGATGGAGTGTACCACCGATGAAGCTGATGAGTACATAGCCTGGCTGATATCGGAGAACATACTGAACGAGGAGCGTTTTGCCCGTGCCTTTGCAAGGGGTAAATTCAGGATGCTGGGGTGGGGAAAAACCAAGATAAAGCAACATTTAAAGCAGAAAAAAGTATCAGATTATTGCATCAGGAAAGGACTTTCCGAGATAGATGAGACGGAATATGACGAAAAGCTGAACAAATTTGCTGAAAAAAAGCAAAAAGAGCTGAAAAGCGAGAAAAATCAACCCACTAAGAAGAAAAAAATATATAATTTCCTTATACAAAAAGGCTACGAGCGCGACCTTGTCATATATTTGTTAAATGATATGTTTAACAAGGAAAAGGACAACTGATTTTAAATAATCCTTACATTTGTAGCCGCAATTAATTTACTATGGTGCATTTGGTTACGGAAGGGATAAGTATAATGGTTGAGACCTTTTATCAGCCAACGCAGTCAAATCCGCTCAATTCGGAATACCTGTTTGCATACCGCATTACCATAGAAAATCAGACCCTGTACCCTGTAAAGCTCCTCAGCCGCCACTGGCACATACTGGATAGCAACGGTACCCACCGCGAAGTACAGGGCGAGGGAGTAGTAGGCCGCCAGCCATCTATAGAGCCGGGCGACACATACCAATACACATCGGCCTGCGGCCTGCGCAGCGACATGGGCAAAATGTATGGCACCTACCTTATAGAGAATCTCTTCAATAAGAAAAAGTTCACAGTACAGATACCGGAGTTCCAGCTGATAGTTCCGGCAAAGATGAACTGACGTCACCTGGCCGGTGAAAATGAATATAGGTGAAAGCCCGCTATTACAGCGGGTTTTGCTTATTTTACATGTCAAAGCTTTAAGCAATTATCAGGTGCTAAGGCAACAGGTGAATAACCCTGTTGAAAAAAATATAAGGATAAAAACCGAAAAAATGAAAGAAATACCCTATAAAATAACCTTGTAAAGTAAATTATACCGATTTTTC
The DNA here is from genome assembly GCA_947455215.1 of Chitinophagaceae bacterium. Classification (GTDB taxonomy): domain Bacteria; phylum Bacteroidota; class Bacteroidia; order Chitinophagales; family Chitinophagaceae; genus Flavipsychrobacter. Next base: position 18,737 of record CANGNA010000034.1, on the reverse strand, counting down.
ACATAAATTTGCACTCCTCAATAAAATAATAATATAGAACCTACATGGCTGTAATTCAAAGTATCAGGAACAGGTATGGCAAAATAGCCGGCGGCGTTATTGGCGTTGCCCTTATCAGCTTTATCATATCAGATGCGCGTAATGGAAGTTTTGGTCGTTTATTTGGTAACAGCACCAATGTGATGACCGTTAACGGCACCAAGATCGATGCAAAAGAGTACCAACAGAGAGTAAAGGAATACGAAACACTTACCCAGATATACAGCAGCCGTGGCCCGCTTGATGATGCTGCAAGAGCGCAGATAAGCGAGCAGGTATTGCAGTCTATAGCGTTCGAAACTGTTGCCGAAGAGATATGCGATAAGATGGGCATCATCGTATCGGAGCAGGAGAAGAAGGACATGATCTATGGTCCTAACGCACACCAGCTCATCAGGCAGTTCTCTTTCCAGGGCCAGCAGATATTCAACAACCCGGAGACCAAGCAGTTTGATCCCGCACGTGTAAAGGGCATCGAAGATCAGCTGACCAAAGATCCTAAACAGGATCCGGGTGGACAGATCATGGAAGGCTTCCGCGCTGTAAAAAGTTATGTACTGCGCATGGCCCGCATAGATAAGCTGAACACTATGATGTCTGCAGGTGCGTATGCCCCAATGTATACAGCCAAGCGTTCTGTTATGGACAACATGCAGAAGGCATCTATACGCTTTGTAAAAGTTCCTTTCGCTACAATACCTGATGACCAGGTAAAGGTGAGCGACGACGACATCAAGGCATACATGCAGAAGCACAAGGCAATGTTCGAAACAGAACAGGCCAGCCGCGCAATAGAATATGTATCGTTCGATGTGATCCCGTCTTCTGCTGACTCTGCAAGGACACTGGGCGCACTGGAAGAAATGAAAGCTGAATTTGCTTCAACAAAAGACGACAAGACTTTTGTAGGCAGCAAAACAGAAGATAACAACCCATACAACGGTGCCTATGTAAGCAGCAAAAACTTCGGTTCAAGGTATGCTGATACAATCATGAAGCAGGCGACCGGTTCTGTGTTCGGTCCTTACTTCGACAATGGTGCTTACCACATCAGCAAGATGATCGACAGGAAGTCTTTGCCGGATAGTGTTAAGTTCAGGCAGATCGTAGTGTTCATCACTGATGGTAAGAACACAGCTATGACCGACTCGGCAGCTAAGATCAAGATAGACAGTATTGCTAATGCATTGAAGGCCGGTGCTTCTTTCGACACCCTGTTTGCTCGTTACAATCCTCAGAATGCACAGCAGAACCCTAAGGGTGAGATACCTGTAACACTGCAGGCAATGCCACAGTTGCAGGAGCAGCTGAACAAGGAGTTCACAGACTTCATCTATGAAGGTCATGCAGGCGAAAAGAAGATCATCAAGATCAACAACGAAAAGACCAATGGATACCAGGCATACCATTATGTAGACATCATTGAGCAGACAGGCATGGGCCCTGTAGCACAGATAGCTACAATTACCAAGAGCCTGTACCCGAGCGACAGTACTTCTGATGCGATCTTTGCAAGGGCAAATGAGTTTGCCTCTAAGAGCACCGATGCCGCAGCATTTGATGCGACTGCCAAGAAGATGGGCGTTGACAAGCGTGTAGGCGACAACCTGCGTGAATCAAGCTTCACTATCCAGGGCCTGGGCCCTGCAAGGGATGTAGTAAAGTGGGCATACAACCATAAGGTTGGCGAAGTGGCTAAGGATCCGTTCCGCCTCAGCGATCAGCGTTATGTTGTTGCCAAGCTGGTAAGTATTAACGAGAAAGGCCTGGCGCCGGTAACTGCAATGAACAGGCCAATGTTCGAACAGCGTATCCGCGACGAGAAGAAGGCTGATATGATAGCGGCTAAGTACAAGGGCGCAGCGCTGGAAGCGATAGCTACCGGTGTTGGTGCAACTGTAGCTCAGTCAGACTCTGTGATACTGGGTGGTGCTATGCTGCCGGGCCTGGGTTACGAGCCTAAGGTTGTTGGTTACACATTCTCTCCATCGCTGCAGCCAAACACGGTATCTCCTGGTATCAAGGGCCAGGGTGGTGTATATTTCATTAGCCTCATCAGCAAGGGTACAGTGCCTGCGCCTGATGCTATGCAACAGCAGATGATGTTGATGCAGGCACGCCAGCAGGAAGAGTACCAGCTGCGTGGCTTCCTGGGCCAGATGTTACAGCCTATGATGATCAGGAAAGCTGAGATCAAGTACAACATAGACAACTTCTAATAAGTAATAACACAAAGAGAAAGCCGCACCTATTGTAGGTGCGGCTTTCTCTTTTTATTTAAATGTCTTGCGTCAGCAATGATCATGGCATGCCATCAGAGCCTGCATCCTGGTTGTCGGCAAAGAAACCCTCTACAGCCGCGCTGAACATAGGTGGTACTTTCGACATGATGAATGACTTGATGATCTCTATAGATTTAGCTGCCTGCTCTTCAGAGAGTCCTGCACCGGTTTTTAACTGGTCTATTAATTCCTGCATGGTAGTTTGTTTACGGCTAAGATAAGCTTATACCGTAACACAAACCATTTTCGCAGGCAGAATAAACACGTAACTTTATTACGATGGAAACCCTGTACATGATGGCCGTTGTGCCACCCGCAGATCTGGAAGTACGGATACAGAAAGAACGGATATTCTTTGCTGAACGGTATAACTGTGTAAAAGCACTGAAGCCGCCGGTACACATCACTGTTTATGAACCGTTTAAAGAAGAGGCCGACCTGCCGATACGCTTAAAGCCGCTACAGCAATGGGCTGATAAAATTGAACCGTTCATCGTTATCATAGATAATTATGGCTTCTTCGATAACCCAAGGAGCCGGGTAGCATTTATACATGTGGTAAAGGATGAGGCCATAACACAGTTGCGGACAGGCCTGCTAAAGGAATTGAAGAAATACCTGGAAGAAGACGAGCCGGAATACATCAACAACAAACCTGTGCCCAGGGCTAAGCCACAACCCTTTAATCCACATTTTACCATCGGCTACCGCGATGTGCCACCAGCCCTGCTGCCAACTATAAAACAAGATTATCTGCGCAGGCAGTTCAAAGGATCATTTACATGCGATGCCATACACCTGTGGCGGCATAATGGCACCAACTGGCAAACGGTGTATACATTCCAATTATCGGGCAAAAAGGCACAAGCAGCACCCACACTATTTTGAAGAATGTGTTATGAGCTGAGTACACGCACAGAGAGCGCTTTGTGTATCTTTTCCAACTGGTGTATATGCCGCTGTGTATGTACAACAACAAAGTAGATCAACTCCTGGCGTGTAAGATGCCCGATGCCGCCCGGCAGTTCAAAGTCAAGGCACAGTTCCGTAAGATCAGACGCCTGCAAGGCCCCATCAATATCGTTGGCCACAATGCGGAAGAGCGCAATAAAAGAATCTTTACTAAACGGCCCGTTGCCCGGCAATATAAATTCGGGCGAACTTAACTGACGCTCAAAGTTCAGGAATACCTGCTCCAGCATCGGTTGTATCTGCCAGGGGTCTCTGTCGGCAGGCCGGGTATTGCCATTAAGCACCCGGCTTATATTGGCTACAGATTTGTAAACATGGTCGGCCACCTGCCCGGCTGTCCAGCTGCCGGCATATGGAACAGTATTGAACGATTGTGCATCAAAAGTGTCCAGTTTTGCTGTTAGCTGAGCCATTGTGGCCCGGAGTTGCTCCTGTAAAGGCGTGTTCATGTTGCGGTTTGTTGATGATACAAAAGTACAGGGCCGGACAACGCCCGGCCGTGTGTAAAAACGACATTTAGTAGTACAAACGCGACAACACGCCGTGCTACGGATGATAATAGGCAAGTGCTTTTGGCAGCAGGTCTTTTATATGCTGTATGCGCTGTTCATCGCTGGGGTGGGTGCTCAGCAATACGGGTACATTGCTGCTGCCATTTTGTGCTGCCATACGTTCCCAGAAGGTAACGGCTACATTGGGGTCGTAACCGGCAACGGCCATAAAATACAACCCTGTCTCATCGGCCTCGCTCTCCTGTTTGCGCGAAAAGGCCAGCAGGCTCAGATCGCCGGTGATACCGAATGCGGTGTTGAACAGGGTTTGTGTTTCCTGTGGTTTTGAGGATAAGAGTGCAGAAAGGGCCATGCCGCCATACTGTACCAGCAGTTGCTGGCTCATGCGCTCGTTACCGTGCTTTAGCACAGCGTGGGCTATCTCGTGCCCCATCACTACGGCCAGCTCTGCATCGCTGGTTATGAAAGGGGTGATGCCACTATACACCACTATCTTACCGCCGGGCAGGCACCAGGCATTCACCTCTGTGTTGCTCACCAGGTTGAACTCCCAATTGTAATTGGCAATAAGATCGGTCTGGCCTTTTTGCGACAGGTAGTTTTGCACCGCCGCTGTCATTTTAGCGCCTACACGCTGCACCATGGCTGCCTCGGGGGTGCCGGTTATGGGCGGGTTGGTGGTAATGAATGCATTATACTGCTGCGCCGATAAAGAAAGTACCGTTCCATCATCCACCAGGTCGAGCGTATTGCGGCCATTGGCATTTTTGTGGCAGGCATAAAAACCCAGGCTGATGATGACGAAAAATATGCTTAGTAAAATATGCGTACGTTTCATACCACTGTTTTTTAGAGAACACAACAATAAAGTCGTACCACACTGCGCCCGGTACACGTAAAACATTACATTTATGTTACGGCTACAATAACAAAATATTGTTTTGCAGCAGTTAGTCTTTTTTTAGCCAGCGCATTATCTTTATATAAAAACCACCATATATATGCACAGTTTATTCTTATTTTCCATCACAGAGCAGTTCCACCATTGGAAGGGCACTCTGCTGGTGTTAGGTGTTGGCTTTCTGGTCGGCACTATTCTCGGGCTTACCATGAAGTGGCGTAGCCTGGGTCTTGTTTTTTCTATGGTCATGGGCATGGTAGGTGCATGGTTATACCATAGCTTTTTAGTTGATTACTACGTGTATGCGCATAAAAAAATATGGAACGAGGTGATCTATTCTGCTGTTGGCGCTTTTGTACTTACAGCTACGCTTAACCTTATTTTTGGCTCTAATCGCGGCAAAGACAGGACGTTCTGGAGAGCGTAAAAAAGCAACAAAATGAAACACCCCGTGCATGTGCGCGGGGTGTTGCTTTTTAATAAGACGGCGGAGAAGGACCGTTGATCAAAACCCGCAAACAATGAGGGTTTGTGGTTTACGACAATATATTCATCCTGTTCTTCAATGTGTCCAGGTAGCCCTCTGTAACCACATAAGACCCACAACTTGTTCTCAGGTCTTCGCCGCGTAGTTCTTCGATATAACTGAATTGTACGATCTCTGACCTGTTGACCTGTATGAAATCGTTTTTGAACTGATCGGGTAGGATAAGCTGGTGCGTGCGGCTCAGGCTGCTGCGGATGGCATATTCCTTTTTATCAGACGCGCTGTAGAGCAACGTATAATTTTTATTAGAGCGCAGGTGTACTATGTCTTTCCAGTCTAGTTTTTTATAGTTGTTGCCCTGTTTTACAAAAAAGAAATCCTGCTCTGCAGTAGAGTGTACAAACGGACCAGGTGCAGGATCGCTGAAGCGCCGCAGCGCATTTTGTATAGCTACGCGCAGCGATGTGGCATTGACCGGCTTCTGCAGGTAGGCAGCGGGATTGGTGGCCGCTGCTTCATCAGCGATCATCGTATCGGGGGTGAAGGTGATGAAAATGAAAGGCTTTTTATACAACTGGTTCACCACATGCGCCAGCTCTATGCCGGAGCCCCTGCTATTCAGGTTAATGTCCATTAAAATAAGGTCGTACTCGGTGGTGCTCAGCAGTTTTATTGCATCCTCAAAAGTTGCGGCTTCTCCTGCAATGGTATAGCCCAGCTGATCCAGCTTTATAGCCAGGAACTTACGCCAAACTTCTTCGTCTTCTATGATCAGTACTCTTATTGCTTCATCCATATGTTGCAAAAACGCTAATATTCAGTGCCTAAAATATAGCAACTGCTAAGATAGCAAAAGTAAAAAAGGATCACCCATTTTCCGAAGGAATGATAAGAATACAAATACCACGCACTTGTCACCTGTACAGGGGTGTTTCGGCACCAGGCTTACAATATCAAAGCATTGAGAACCGAAATTTAGGTAACATCTTCACCAACCAATAAATAATTAAGACATGAACCACCTGTACTTATTTTCGATAGCAGAGCAATTCCACCACTGGCGTGGCACCCTACTTGTGCTGGGCATAGGCCTGGTTATTGGCGCACTGTGGGCCGCATTGATGAAGTGGCGCAGCCTGGGCTACGGATTCTCTATTCTTACCGGAGCACTTGGCGCATGGCTGTACCTGAGCTTTTGCATGGGCTATTATACCTATTCACACAAGCATGTATGGAACGAGGTGATCAGCGCCCTGGTAGGCGCTATAATCCTTACAGCAGCACTCAACCTGCTTTTCGGATCGAATCGGGGTAAGGACAGGACGTTCTGGAGGGCGTAGGACAATTATTGGTTGCTATATTTTCTTCCCCGGGTAGTCTCGATCATTTTTTTCTTCAAGGATCAGCCTGAATTCATCAATCTTCATGACGTCAACTTTTGGAAACGGTAAAGATCGCAGCACGTTAAAGTGGGTATCGTGTGTTACAAGATAGTTGGCTCCTGAAGCCACATAACAGTCCACGAACTTATTGTCGTCTTTATCAGCAATGAGATCCCAACGGAAATAAATATGCGTGAATGAAACATTAGGTAGCTCCTTAAGTGCAATAAGAAAGTTATTGGCCACCGACGGAGCGTACTTTGAACTTAAGACCTCATCGTATTCCAATAGGATCTCGTCGGTAACAAACATCTGGAACTGCTCGTCGAGCAGTGCTTCGATCAGCCAATGATAAACTGACCTGGACGACAAGGCAGATACAAGGACATTGGTATCAATGACTGCTTTTATCATCAGCGTCATTTAACCACCTGTCCATAGTTTCGTTATCATACCCTTTTTTATCCCAGGTATCATCCGCTTCTGCTATAGCCTTTGAAGCAAAATACCGGGCAAGATATCTTTTTATGTTCAACAGGTCTGCCTCTGCTATATCCGACGAATATAGCTTCAACAGTTCTTGCTGCATATTACTTAATGTTGACGCGGCTTGCATAGCTTATTGTTGTATTACAAATATACGCATTTCCACCGAGTGAAATCCTACACCTTCCCCTTCTTTATCTCTTCCACAACACCAGGGTCAAGCAGGGTTGAAGTATCGCCCAGGTTCTCGGTCTCGCCCTCTGCTATTTTGCGGAGGATGCGGCGCATGATCTTGCCACTGCGGGTTTTGGGCAGGCCGGGCACAAATTGCACTTTATCGGGCCGGGCTATCGGGCCTATTATGCGGCCTACCGTCTGGGCTATGTCCTGGCGGGTGAGGGCAGGGTCGTGGTGGGTGCCGTCGTAGATCACGTAAGCATAAATGCCTTGTCCCTTTATATCGTGCGGATAGCCTACCACAGCACTTTCTATAACACCGGCGTGCATATTGATGGCGTTCTCCACTTCGGCGGTGCCTATGCGGTGGCCGCTTACATTCAGCACATCATCTACACGGCCTGTTATGCGGTAAAAGCCTTCTTCATCGCGCAGGCAGCCATCGCCGGTAAAATACATGCCGGGGTAGGTGGCAAAGTAGTTGGTGCGGCAACGCTCATGATCGCCCCACGTGGTGCGGATAATGGATGGCCACGGGAACTTGATGCACAGGTTGCCGGTAACACCATTGCCCTGTAGTTCGTTGCCCTGCTCATCAACCAGTACCGGTTGTATGCCCGGCAATGGCAGCGTAGCGTAAGATGGCTTAGATGGGGTAACGCCTGCCAGGTTGCTGATCATAGTGCCGCCTGTTTCTGTTTGCCACCACGTATCTACAATAGGGCAGCGGCCCTTTCCTATATGCTCGTCGTACCAATGCCAGGCCTCTTCGTTTATCGGTTCGCCCACGGTGCCCAGCACGCGCAGGCTCTCCAGGCTGTGTGCATTTACGGGGCCGGTGCCAAAGCTCATCAGGCTGCGGATGGCCGTGGGCGCAGTGTACAGTATATTGACCTTATACTTATCTACAATGCTCCAGAAGCGGCCCGCATCGGGCCAGGTAGGCACCCCTTCAAATATCAGCGAGGTAGCACCGGCACACAGAGGGCCGTAAACAATATAGCTATGGCCTGTTATCCACCCTATATCTGCCGTGCAGAAGTGTATATCATCGGGCTTGTACTGGAATACGTTCACAAAGGAGTAAGTGGTATACACCATATACCCGCCGCAGGTATGTACCACACCCTTGGGCTTGCCTGTAGAGCCAGATGTGTAGAGGATGAACAAAGGATCTTCGGCGTCCATCTCTTCGGCAGGGCAGTCGGGGTTGCCCATAGTCTCTACTTTCTTTATCTCATCTTCCCACCATACATCACGGCCCTTTAGCATACTTACGGGGATGCGGGTACGGGTGAGCACCACTACGCGCTTTACAAAACGACATTGCACCAACGCATCGTCTATTACGCTCTTCAGCGGAATGTCTTTATTACCACGGTAAGCGCCATCGCAGGTCACCACATATTCGGCCTGCGCATCCTGCAGCCTGTCGGCAATGCTTTGTGCACTGAAGCCGCCGAATATAACAGAATGTATAGCGCCTATGCGCGCACAAGCCAGCACAGCAATAGCCAGCTCGGGCACCATGCCCATGTATATGCATACACGGTCGCCCTTCTTTACACCATTATTCTTCAGCACATTGGCAAACTGCATTACCTTATGGTGCAGTGCCTTGTATGTGAATATGTGGTGGTGCTCCTCGGGGTCGTTAGGTTCCCATATAATGGCAGGCTCATTACCACGTGTTGCCAGGTGGCGGTCCAGGCAATTCTCGGTTATGTTCAGCTTACCACCGGCAAACCATTTTACGTCGGGCCCGGTAAAGTTCCATTCCAGTGTTTTGTCCCACCGCTTCTTCCACACAAATGTGTCGGCTACATCGGCCCAGAAACCTTCAGGGTCTTCTACACTCTTTTTATATGCGGCATCATATTCTTCGCGGGTACGCACCTGGAACGGGTAAGACATAGCTATGTACAATTTTTATCTGCCTAAATTTACTGAATATCTGAAACGGGAGGAGTATTAAAATCTCAAAGATCAGTAGGTCTGTAGGTAAATAGTATCAACAGATACCCGGCGCCCCTTTGCTTAACAAAACCTTTTTACGCCCTTTGCAAAAAAAGCAGTAGATTGAAGTTATAAACTACTGGTAACAGCATGAAGCGTGTGCTAAGGAATACATACTATTTTCTGCCGGTGCAGTTGCTGTTGCTCCACTTCCGCAAGTACCAGTTGCTGCTTAGTTTCTGGTTGATACTGGTACTCATCATTACCAAACATTTTGCGGCACACTTTGGTGCATCGTCCCTGTTCCTTTCTCCCGAATACCTTGGCCAGATGAACTTTGCCGGTATGGTGTTGATGGGTGCAGCCATGTGCGTGTTCATGATGACATGGCACATCACCACATTCATCATCCACAGCAAGCGTATGCCCTACATGGGTGCTACACGTCATGCCTTCCTGGTCTACTGCATCAACAACGCTGTGATACCTGGCAGCTTCCTGGTGTTCTATTCGATAGTGTATATCCGCTTCCAGTATAAGAACGAACACGCAGGGCTAAAGGAGATACTGCTATTGCAAGGAGGTTTTTATGCCGGGTTCATCGCTGTGCTCACGGTGTCGTTTGCCTACTTCTTCCGGGTAAGCAGAGACTTTATCAAATCGCTGCTTACGCATATCGCCAAGCCATCGCGCATCCGCCGGATGATACCCTACGACACGCTGGACTATGAGGTAGATATAGTGCCCGCACACTCCTTCATTACCGGGCATATGCGCATCCGCAGGTGCGATGATCTGCCGCCGTACAATACACGTGTGCTGAACAAGATCATGAGCCGGCACCACCGCAATGTGCTATTCGCGGGCTTTTTCGCGTATGTGTCTCTGCTTATCATGGGCATCTACATGGACCAGCCGCTGCTAAGGATACCGGCCGGTGCAGGCTTCCTGTTGCTGTTCTCTATGATCATGGGTTTTGTAGGTGCCTTCAAATACTTCCTGAAGAGCTGGGAGGCCATCGGGTGGATCACTTTTGCGCTGGTGCTATCGGTAATGGTGCGCTACCGCATCTTCGACCTGCGCAGCATAGCTTATGGCCTCAATTATAAAACAGAGATAGATAAGCGCCCGGCCTATAACTACGACCACCTGCATAAGGTGTTCAACGTGCAACAGTTTGAAGCAGACAGGCAACAGGAAGAAAGCAGGCTGGATAAATGGAAAGCGCTGAATGGTGGCGACAGCAATACGCTGGTGGTCATTACTACAAGTGGTGGCGGCCTGCGATCTACCTACTGGACATTCAGGGCGCTGCAATATATAGACAGCGTGAGCCATGGCCGCTTGTTCAAGCATACTGTATTGGTTACAGGCGCGTCGGGTGGTATGATAGGTGCTACCTACTGGCGGGCCATACACGATGCATCACAGCAAGGCAAGCTGAACAACCCATATGCAGCGAAATACCAGGCCAACATTGGTAAGGACCTGCTGAATCCCATCATCTTTTCGCTGGCGTGCGTGGATCTTATCTCTCCCTTCAACAAGATATCTATAGGCGGCTACTCTTATACCCGCGACCGTGGCTACGCCATGGAGCAGGAGCTGGTGACGAATACCGACAGCCTGCTGGATAAGAGCATGGCCTACTATGCACCGCGTGAGGCTACAGGGCAGATACCGCAGCTGATAGTGAATAGTACTATTATTAACGACGGGCGCAAGCTGATGATGGGCAACCAGCCACTTACTTACCTTACTCAGCCGGAGTACTCGCTGCATGAAGCCATGCCGCCGATAGATGCGGTTGACTACAGCACGTTCTTTGCCGGCAGAGACCCGGGTAATATCCGCATCACGTCGTGCTTACGTATGAATGCCACCTTCCCGTTTGTGCTGCCTGTGGTCAGGTTGCCGAGCACACCCTACATGAACATAATGGATGCCGGCCTGCGCGACAACTTTGGCTCTGAGATGGCCAGCCGCTATATGTTCACCATGCGCGACTGGATCAATAAGAATGTAAGCAATGCCATATTCCTGGAGATACGCGACAGCCGAGAATGTGATGTAAGTGCAGCATCTAACGAATCATCGTTTGCGAATATGCTGACGGACCCGCTGTTTGTGATACAGAATAAATGGGAAGCTTTCCAGAGCTACAAGCACAGTATCATCAAAGACCTTACTCCGTTGATGGCACCGGGCAAGATGCACTACATATCTATGGTGTATATGCCGGAGGAAAGCAAGACATCCGCCGCGCTCAGTTTCCACCTTACCTCTGCAGAAAAGGAAGACCTTTACCGCTCCATCTACTATAAGGATAACCAGGCAGCTATTGATGAGTTGCTGAAGTTGTTGAAGTAAGTGGCTTGCCTGTAATAGTTACACCTGCTGTTCCAGCACGTTCCAGTCATAAACTGGCGGCTGCCATTTTTTATTGATGAGGCGCTCTGTAAGGCTGCGGTGTTGCAGGAAAATGTTCTTGTCTGTAACCAGTACGTAAGGTTGTATGAGCGAACTATACTTAACCAGTTCGTTCCACGGACGGCCATTGAAGTGTTGCAGGAAGGAGGCAATGATCTGGCGCATCTCTTTCAGGTTCCAGTAGTGCAGCATGTACGGCAGTGCCGACCTGATATTGCCCTTGTTGCTGAACTGCACTGAGAATGCAAATTGCTCTACCACATGCTTGGGGAACTTAGGGTATTCACTATCGGTATATTCCAGGGCCTTTACCAATAATTCTCTATGGCTGCTGTGGAAGCCCAGCACACCAGCGTTCCACATATAGCGATCGTAGAGTGGTGCGCGTTCATTTTTTATGGCATTGCTACTCCGCAAGAATGTATCCAGCTTACGGAAGATGGGGTTGGGCTTATCGCTTATCTTACCTTCCTGCATGTGCATATACAGTTCACCTGGTGCTATGCCTGCCCAGACATCGTCCAGCTTTTGCAGGAACACCATATCGGTATCGGCATAGAGGATATTGCCGGTATGCGTTTCTACAAAATCAAGGAGGAGTTCTATTTTGATGCGGTGCACAAAGTCTATACTGCCGCGCCATTGTTTGATGAGCGCCTCATCCATCTTGCGGAACTTAAGCGGCAGCGGGCAGTCTTTGAACCTGCTGAACCACTCCGGCTTATCGGTATATATCCATATCTCGGTACCCGCCAACTCACCGGGCGTATACTGCCTGCTCAACGACATAAGCGCATACGCGCATTCTAAGAACACGGCCTCATATCCGTAGCATTGCAGTACTATGTAGTTGGGGTGTGGCATAAATTGACATTGTATATTTAGCTATCTACTTTCAGTTTTAGAAAATCTGCAAATACTTTACCTTCGGTTTCATTGATATTATTCCAGATAATTTTATCATTTTCAACAATTCCATAAGCAAAAACACCGCACCTAATGTTAACGCCATCGAAACTTTCTATTTGATATTTATAAACCTTATTGAGACGAAAATACTTGTCAACAAAATCTGGTCGAAATGCGAAATTTACATTCTTTTGTTCAAATTGATAGCTAGGGTAATAAAGACAATCTGCGATGTGTTGTTTGAATAAAATTTCATCTGATAGAAAAGAGGTTAAAGGGTACGGATCTGTTTCGCTAATAAACTGCCATGAAAGTATGTTATAAAGTAATTCCAGCTTTTCGCCATTATTTAACCCTTCTTTTGTAAACGCATGTATTACACGATTTTCGTCGATCACAAGTGATTTCAGTGGATGATTTTCGTGCAAATCGAAAGGGATAATTGGTGCACAGCTAATCACATCATTAAAATCAATTGACCACACGCCCAAATAATAATCCTCGCCTGTATTAAACCTTGATTCTTTTACCGCTGTAGTAGCATCTAGAGAACAATAAAACACTGGTTGGCTTTTTATGTTTGCTCGCCCATTTGATGTGCAGTACTTAGGGTCTGGATATGAAAAGGTTTTGATACGGGTTAAATCTTCTGTTGTTTTGATTCCAGCTCTGACTCTAAAAAAAACTAACGGTCGAAAATTGTTAGGTAGCAACTGAATTTGACGGTTAATGAACCATTTAGCTTTATCAAAATATAGAGTTCTAATTTCTTCTAAAGACATGTCCGATTTGTCTATAGTCACAAGCTCATTCAAGGAATAACTATAATCGGTGATGCTAGATATTTGGTCTAGTTCAGCATTAAACTTCAATATATCGTTATTATTTTCTGAGCCAGGGGTAATAGACATAGTATTAATCTTTAACATTAATCATTTCCCTTTGCTAGCCGATAAAAAAGTTATGGGGTATAATTGTGATTATCGTCTTTGGCGCTTTTCATCTTTTTGTGCATGTAAATCTATTCTTTCTTCTCGCTCCAGCCTCTCCAGCTCTTTTAACATTAGGTGTTTCTGCGTAGGTGTAAGTTGTTTTACAGCCTTTAAGACTTCTGAAAAAGGTATATTGACTGTTATCTTCATAACTACGCTTGCTGCCTGTTCATCCATTCCTGGCGCACTACCATCTGGGCGCGCTTTACTATGTCTTCTGTAAGTAGTTTGATGCCGCGGCCATGGCAGGCTTTGTATGTTTTTTTAGAGCCGCAGTAGCAAGGGCCTTCGGCCTTACCGCCGCTCATATATAACTGCTCTGCACCCAGGCGATATTGATTCAGCGTATCTACTGTGGCCAGTACAGATTCCGGTAACCACAATTTATCCTCATCGGTGTAGATGCTGAGACCGTAGATCTTATCTACCGTTTCAGACAGCAGTATGAAATCGTCTATCAGTTTGCTGCCGCTGATGTTCACCCGCACATTGGGTATGGCCATCAGATCATTATTTATCGGCTGATCATCGGGGATGAACATGATGGTGGTTGCTTCCAACCTGTTCGGCGATACGTCAACCAAGTCGCCGTTGGCATGCTCCCATACTGCATAGTGCTCTGCTTCTATGATGTGCTTGCTCTGCCACACAGCCCAGCCGTAGTGCAGCTTGCCACCATCGCGCTTTACTTTTTCTGCCACGTTATCGTAGCAGGCATCGGGCTGGCTGTATGCTTCAGGCTGTACTGGTATCAGCTCCGGGTCATAATCTACCTGTAGCCTGTCCAGCAGAGCTTCTACTTGTGGTGTTATTTCCTTAGGCACGGTAACCATGCCCGGGGTATTGAAATATGATGTGGACATTGATCTTAGAATTTTAATCCCGTTACTTCTTCAGGGTGGCGGTCGAGGAACTTTTCTGCGGCTATCAGGCCTTCATGCAGGATGGTATCCTTAGCCATGAACGAGGTTGTTTTGCGCAGCTCGGTCATCAGCTTTTCCAGTGCAGGCGATGTGTGCTTAGGCCTGCGGAACTCCAGCGACTGTGCGGCAGTAAGCAGTTCTATGGCCAGCACGCGCTGCACGTTAAGTACCACCTTACGCAGCTTGGTAGCTGCGTTAGAGCCCATACTTACGTGGTCTTCCTGTCCGTTGCTGCTCACGATGCTATCTATAGATGCGGGTGTGCAATATTGCTTGCTCTGGCTTACTATAGCTGCAGCAGTGTACTGCGCGATCATAAAGCCGCTGTTGAGGCCTGCATCAGGCGCCAGGAACGGAGGTAAGCCGCGCTGTCCGCTTACCAGCAGGTAAGTGCGGCGCTCAGATATGTTGCCGAGCTCGGCCATGGCTATGGCGAGGAAGTCGGCCTGCAGGGCCAGTGGCTGGCCGTGGAAGTTACCGCCGCTCACAATAGCATCTTCGTCGTGGAACACAATAGGGTTGTCGGTCACAGAATTGATCTCTGTTTCCACAACGCCTGCTGCCATATCCACTACGTCTTTGCTGGCGCCGTGCACCTGCGGCATACAGCGGAAGGAATACGGGTCTTGCACCTGCACCTTGGTGCCCTGTTGCATCTCGCTGCCGTCCAGTATCTGCAATAAACGTTTGGCGGTATCTATCTGTCCTTTGTGCGGGCGCACGCGGTGTATGGCGTGGCGGAAAGGCTCTGTCTTGCTGTCGTAAGCGTCAGTAGATAATGCGCCGATCACATCGGCCCATATCAGCAGTTTCTTAGCCTGTGTTAGGCTCCAGGTGATGTATGAACTCATGAACTGGGTGCCGTTGAGCAGCGCCAGGCCTTCTTTGGCTGCCAGGCTCATAGGCTTCAGGCCGCAGGCTTCCAGTGCTTTTGTTGCCGGCATGATCTCGCCTTTATAGCGCACTTCGCCCTTGCCCAGTATGGGCAGGCACAGGTGGGCCAGCGGAGCAAGGTCGCCCGAGGCGCCGAGCGAGCCGAGTTCGAACACGCGCGGGTGGATACCATTGTTATAAAAATCGACCAGGCGCTGCACGATCTCTGTGCGCACACCGCTATAGCCCTGGCTAAGGCCGTGTACCTTCAGCAGCAACATCAGGCGTACTATCTCTTCCGGCACCTCGTCGCCCATGCCACAGGCGTGGCTGGTCACCAGGTTTTCCTGCAACTGAGACAGTTCTTCGTCTTTGATGCGCACATTGCACAGAGAGCCAAAACCTGTATTGATACCGTAGTAGGTATTGCCTTCTTTAAGAATGTTATCGAGGTAAGCGCGGTTGTGGTCTATGCGGCCTTTTGCGGCGGCAGACAATGTGATCTGTTCCTGCGACGTACGGAAGTAGTCGATAGATATATGTTCTGGTAATTCCATAATTAATGAATTGACGGGGGCAAAAGTAATGTTTTAAGGTTTCTTTCCCATGTCCGTGTCGTGGTTCGACAGGCTCACCATGAACTATGTAGGGATGGAGCGAACGAAACGAACACGTCGGCTGGAGCCGCAGGGTTGAAACCCTGCGCTATGATAGCCCGCCCTTACAGGGCGGAACGTGTGGTCGGTGCGGCCTGAACCAAGTATGTTCCGTGGCAGTGCTATTTCTTGTTGCTTTTTACAATGGCTGCCAAATCCGCTTCGAGGCTTTTGTGGACGCTTTCTACGATGCGGCCTATTTCTTTGGTGCCATCGAAAAGGATGATGGTAGGCACAAAGTGAATATCGTATGGCTTTTCCTGGCCCTGGCCTACGGTTTTGGAGCGGTCTACGCCGTACATCACCAGCTTATCCATGGGGTAGCCGGCCTCTACCAATACTTTGTGCAGTTTAGGCACCAGGTCGCGCGAATCGCCGCACCAGGTACCCATCACTACTATTATACAGTATTTGGGTAGTTCTGTTTTCAGTGTGTTGATGTAGCGCTTCTTCGGCTTATAGTGATCGGACCCGGTATTGTACCAGTCGAAAGTAGGCTCGTCGTCCAGTATCTTAAAATCTATAAGTCCGCGGTATACCACGCGCTGGTTGATGCTGTCTGTGCTGGTCTCGTATTTTTTCACAATGCTTTGTGCGTGAATTGGTGTTATGAACAGGAGCGCTGCTGCTAAGACGATTAAAGTTTTCATGGTTACTTCAGTTGATTTTTGATGGCTACCAGCTTGGCGCGCAGGTGCTGCAGCGATTTCTTCAGGTCTACAGATTCCACTTCTATTTTTTTCTTTTCGTCCTTCAGTTTGGCTTTTGCCCCGGCAAGGGTAAAACCACGTTCTTTCACCAGGTGGTGTATGGCACGCAGTTCCTTTATCTGGTCCATATTATACAGGCGGTCGCCCTTGCGGGTGGTGCGTACTTTCAGGTTGAATTCGGTTGTCCAGAAGCGGATATGCGAGGTCTTTACCTTGAACATATCTGCCACCTCGCCAATGGCATAGTACTGTTTACCATCGGTAGGCTCTTCTATTACTACCTTTTCCGTTTTGGCTTTTTTCTTTTCTTCAACCGGCGGTGTTGTTTCTGCAACAATTGTTTCGGTTGGTATTGTTTCTGTTTCGCCGGTTATGGTGGTCTCTTCAGCAGGTGCCGGCATTGGTTCTGCCGGTTCTGGCACTACCACAGCTTCAGCAACGGGCGCGCGTTCCTCTTCCGGCTGTATTGCTGCTACGGGTGCCTCAGTTGCGGCAACAGGTTGTTCCACAACGGCTGCGGGTTCTTCTGCAACCGGCTCCTGTACTATTGCTGCAGTCGGTTGCGCAGCATCCATACCGGCGGGCTGTGCCTGTGTGGCAGGGGTGTTCACCTCTTCCTTTTTCTCTTCGGACTTCTTTTTGGGCCTGGTCTTACCGGCAGCTTTTGGCTGTTCCGGTGCCAGCTCTTCTCCGAATAGTGTAAAAATACGCTCGCTCATTACCTGCAAATTACATATTGTTATTCATTTCCTCCAGCTCAGGTGGGGCCATCGGGCACTCATTTGATACAAGGTAATATTTTTCTCCTTCCAATCTGTAATGTCGGTGGCGTGCTGCAGCACGATACTGTGGATGCGGTAGGGCGACAGAAAGAATTCGCGGGTGAGCAGCTGGATGATATCTTCGTAGCAGCGGCCCTTTACGTGGCCGTAAAAATAGTAGCGCGCCATCAGGCAGTTGTTCCTGTCTTCCACCAGCTCGTTCTTTCTTCCCTTGCGTGCAGGCTGTGCCTCGTTGGCGCGCAGCAGGTCTTTGAATAGTTTTTCTCCTCTCATAGGATACCGTTGTTTTAGGGTACAAAGGTAAATTGGCCGCCAAAATTTTTTTGAAGAAGATATCAACCAAAAACATGGGTGGAGTAGGCTGAAAGCCGCTACAGGAGCCACTTTCTGACGGGTGAGATTTGGTGGATATCTTTTTTCTTATCCACAAAAGGGCCTAAAAATTACGGGAAAACGGATAGATATAAGCTCATTTTTTGATGCAAACACGGGTGCCGATGCCACAAAAAGAATACAGTTCATCTATGTCAGCATTCTTCAGGGCCACACAGCCGTCGGTCCAGCCTACGCCCATCTCTATCATATCGTCGCCGCCCTTCCATATGCCATGTATACCCACATTGCCACCCACGCGCGCATTTTTTGGAATGGCACCTTTTTCCTTAAGTGCGGCAAAGCGGACCATGGTGCTATCGTTAGGATAATCGAGCAGCATGAACTTATTGTATTGAGAAGCGGCGTTCTTGCTTTTGATCTTATAACAACCCTCAGGCGTGCATCGGTCGCCTTCCATGGCCTTGTTTTCCATTGGGCGGGGACCAAAAACAGCATTATACGACCGGATCATGTGGCTTTTATAGTACACATCTACCCGGTACCTGGATTTGCTGACCATCAGCAGTACCGAGTCTTTGATCAATGTATCGCCTTTTATAGGGCGTTTCAGGTTCAGCACAGGCTGGATGGGTTTGATGATGGTCTCGGTGATGCGCATATTGCCCTGGTCGTACCGGATGACGCGCACCATGTTGCCTTTACCATCTTTATATTCTTCCAGCACTTGAAAATTGGCGGGCACAATGGGTGCCTTCGCTGCATCCGGCCCCGGCTTTACCTGGGCGTATACCGCCGGTGCATACAAAAGAATAAGTGAAAAGAATAATGTTAAAAGAGAGCGCTGCATGTACGTGGTGCCGGGGCAACCCGGCTGTAAGCGAAGCTATTATTTTTTTGCTGTTTACAGGTAGCGGTTTGCTATATATTTTTGG